>CAYGBB010000421.1:0-2260 GCA_964347985.1 uncultured Moraxellaceae bacterium | reverse complement strand
TCAGCTTGGCGGTTTGTGCCAGCACCTTGGGATCGGAAATCGCTGCCGTCAGGAACGCGGGCAAAGAGAAGCCATACGGTGCCCATACCAGTGCCACCAGCACCAGGGATGCAAACACCAGCAGAACGGCCTTGATGATCTGCACCCAGGTCGTGGCCACCATGCCGCCGAACAACACGTAGGCCAGCATCAGGATGCCGACCACGATGACCGAGACCTCATAATCAATCCCGATCAGCGTCTTCACCAGCACACCGCCACCCACCATCTGGGCAGTCAGGTAAATGGTCGACACCGTGATCACGGACAAGGCACCGGCCACACGGGTTTTCTTGGGATCGTTACGGAACGAAAGGATATCTGCCAGCGTGTACTTGCCGATATTCCGGCAAGGCTCCGCAATCACCAGTAATACTGTGATATAGGCCATGAGAAAGCCCACGGAGTACATGAAGCCATCATAGCCGTAGAGGGAAATCAGGCCGGCAATGCCGAGAAATGAAGCGGCTGACAGATAGTCACCGGCAATGGCCCAACCGTTCTGCAAGCCGGAAATACCGCCTCCCGCCGTATAGAAATCAGATGCAGAATGCACACGTTTGGCCGCACGAAACGTGACGAACATGGTCAGGGCAATAATTGCGCCGAACACCATGAATGTCAGGAACTGGTACTGGGGAGAAACCACACCGGCGTCTGCCGCCAGAGTCAATCCAGGCAAAAAAGTCAGCAATCCGATAAGCAACTTAGACATGACCGGCGCCTCCATGGGCTTTGACAATTTCCGCAGCCAGCACGTCAAACTCGCGGTTTGCACGACGCGAATAGATAATGGCCACACCCCAGGCCACAATGAATTCGGACAGGGCAAACAGCAAACCGACATTCATCGGTCCCCATACCTTCTGGCGAAAAAGCTCGGGGGTAAATACGGCGCCCAGTGGCAACAGAAAATAATAGACGAGGGAAAAAGCCATCAGGCTCCAGAGAAAACGGCTTTTGCGTCGGTGCAGATTCTGAAAACGAGGGTCGGCCTCTATGGCCTCCCAATCGATGGGTGTCTGACTCATGATGCGCTCCTGTCATGCCTTGGTGCCGGCGTATTGCCAACACCGCTAACATGACCATCATGCACCAAGCTTGCCACCAGCAAAGCTAGACCTTGGTCGTAGCCAATCCCAGCAAAAAGGCCCGAAGTCAGCTTCGGGCCTTTTTATGATTTTTCATGAAAAACAATCACATGACGACCCATCAGGTCTCGATCGGGTAATTCCAGCGCCAGACCTCAAAGCCGCCATCCAGACTATAGACCTCGGCAAAGCCTTTCTCGCTAAGCCAGGCACTGGCGCCCTGGCTGGAGTTGCCGTGATAGCAATAGACCAGTACCGGAACATTCCTGTCAGCGCCCGACACAAAGTCCTGCACTGATTGATTATCGATGAATATCGCACCGGGAATATGGGCAGCGGCATAGGAACCGGCATCACGAACATCAAGTAAAACAGGTGCCCGCGCGGCCATCAGCTTGGCCGCATCCTCAGGAGAGATTCGCTGCCAGCTCACGAACGCTCTCCACGCATGGATGGAATATCTGCCAGCAGCTCCTCTTCAGGGTATTTGCTCGGCAACTTGCGACCGATGGCTTCTTCCAGCTTGGGAATCAGAAAAGCGTCATCCTCACAGGCAAAGCTGATACTGGTGCCACTTGCTCCGGCGCGACCGGTACGCCCGATGCGATGCACATAATCATCCGTCTGTTCCGGCAGCGTGAAATTCACCACGTGACTGACGTTATCAACATGGATGCCACGACCCGCAACGTCCGTCGCCACCAGTACCTTGATCTTGCCTTCGCGGAAGTTTTCCAGCGTCTTGACGCGCTTGTCCTGAGGGACTTCACCGGACAACATGGCACAGGAAATACGGTGATCCCGCAGCATGTCCGTCAGCTTGCGTGTCTGGTCGCGGCGGTTGGCAAACACCATCACACGCTCCATGTTCTGCTTGGTGATCAGGTTGTAGAGCAGCTTGTACTTGTCTTCCGCCGTGGTGATGTACACCAGCTGTTCAACAAGATCCGTGGTGCCTTTTTCCGGCTCGATTTCCACCTTCACTGCACTGCACGTCCATTGCTCGGACAGATTAAGCACATCGCGGGTGAATGTGGCCGAGAACAGCAGCGTCTGGCGCGACACCTTGGGGGGGGTCATGCGCACGATACGCTTCACATCCGGAATGAAGCCCATGTCCAGCATGCGGT
>CAYGBB010000420.1:0-2261 GCA_964347985.1 uncultured Moraxellaceae bacterium | reverse complement strand
ATCTTGGTCAGGCCAAGAATATCGGTAATCAGCAGCACCAGAAAAACAAACACGATCACGCCGATGACATCGCCACCCACCGGCACCTTGTCCAGACGCTGACTGAGCTGCATCACCTCATCATCCGACAGCGCCGCAACACGGGCCGCTGCCTGCTCACTGCTCACCCCGTACCGGGCCAGACCACCCTGCACATCGGCACGGGCCAGCAGATTGACAACATGCGCACGCTCGGCCGAAACCACCGCCAGTGGTGCAGTCACCTCTGCAGTAGTCATCACCATCGCCTGTACCGGCAGACTGCACAGGGTCATGCTGGCAATCAGCACCAGTGCCGTGGCTTTTAAACCTTTGTTCATCATCATGGTAGAACTCCTTTTCCATGGAATGGAAACTGCCATTGATTCTGGCAAATCCGGCCACAACACGCCACTCCTGTTGAGGATTCGTGGTGCACACCTTTGCATGTCAGTGTAGATCCTCTGCCTGCAAAAGACGTGCTAGTTTTAAAACGGGCATTGATCAAGAGAACATCATCATGAAAATGCAGCACCTGCTCACCCGCTGGCAGACATTCGCACGCCCACCGGAAGCCCAACTGTCCCTGCACGCCGAGATTGGTCATCATGATGCAGCACGCCTGCATGCCCTCGCCGACATGTACTCCGGTGGTAATGTCAGTGCCGTGCTCGCCGATCTTCTGCATGTGGCACTGGATGAACTGGAGGAGGCCTTCCCCTACACCCATGGCAAGCGCCAGGTCGGCGAGGACGAGTTTGGTGATCCCCTGTATGAAGACATTGGCCCAACACCGCGCTTTCTGGCCCTGACGCAACAACACCTGAAAGCGCTGGAAGCAGCAAAGCAGGCTCCATCTGTCACCTAGACACGCCAAGCCAGTACATGGAATGCAAATCGGACCACAGACTGTGCAGACACTGCTACAAGTTGTGACCAAGGCCGCTTATGCTGCGCACACATTCACTGGAGAACGGCAATGGCCCGCGTCCTGATTATCGACGACTCACCCACCGACATGCAGGCTCTCTATGGCATGCTGAAAAAATGCGGCCATGAATGCACCTTTGCTGCCAATGGTGTGAAGGGCATTGCCAGTGCCAGGGAAACACAACCCGACGTGATCCTCATGGATGTCGTGATGCCGGAGTTGAATGGCTATCAGGCCACTCGCCTCCTGACTCAGGACAAGGATACCGCACACATTCCGGTCATCATGATCAGCAGCAAGACCCAGGAAACCGACCGTGTATGGGGTCTGCGCCAGGGAGCCCGTGCCTATGTCTGCAAGCCGGCCAGCGAAGAAGAACTCGCCAGAATCATTGCAGAACTGACGCCAGCCACCTGAAGCGACCAGCTCCAGACTCCAAAAAGACAGGCTTATCGCAGCCTGTATAAACGCCCTGGCAATCTGGTTGTTCACTAACGACAATGCCCGTACACCAGTGCGGGCATTGTCGTTAGCAGGGTGGTGAAAAACCTGATCAAACTTCGATCAGCCAAAAAACCGGCCGCGTGTAACGCTTCAGGAGCGACGATATCCCTCTCAGAGAGGTAAAAGCACCCCCTAAAATTGCGTCAAAATACCCTCAAAAACGTTTTTCACCAACCTGTTAGTGAGTGATGCAAGGGTGAAATGCCGCGCCTGGACAGCCGGCTCCCCGCCTCCCTGATGAGTTGATCATCCCGTGCGCGTGAGCGCTGCCTGTGACACACCTTGATCTGGGGGGCGCAGGGTTTTGCCCGGATGGTCAGCAGAACCACGGAGCACCGGTCCTGATGGAAAGGGTGGCCTGAAGGAGCGAAGGCAGCTTGTGCCTCGCGTTATTGGCGTCGGCATCCAGCAAAGAGCAAAACAAATGCCGCCAGAATGAAAACTCCCCGTTACGGAGGTGTCTTCATGTTCTCACTACTGGTCAGGTTGGAGTTTTTACATAGCCTATGATGCGGGCTTTCTGTTTTATGACGTCCAATGCCATGCATTGCCGTCCGTGCAAAAGCAGGGTCACTGACAGTGTCATTTTTCCGAATACCCGGTCAAAGCACCAGACAGCCAATGCGTTACCGTTTCCTGCCAGCAACACTTCAGCGCATGAAAGTGCTCACATAACCCTCTTCCAGTTTCTTTCTGGCCCATGGCGTTTTGCGCAAAAAGACCAGGCTGGATTTGATACTGGGGTTGACGGTAAAGCAGCGCACGGGAATAACCCGGCCCATCTCCTCCCACCCGAAGCGCCCGACCA
>CAYGBB010000419.1:0-2270 GCA_964347985.1 uncultured Moraxellaceae bacterium | reverse complement strand
GCGAGCAGTAGATAGACAAGAGGATCCTGGAACTGTGCCAGGAAGTGTTTCCAGGCGGGAGTGGCGGGTTGAGTCACCAGCATATTCAGGCCGTCGCGGGTCAGGCGTGCTTGCGCTTCGCTGCTGGATAGCCCTCGTTGAACATCGGACTTAAGTTGATCGGCCAGCAGCTCAATATCCAGCAAATACGGTGGGAGTGTTGCGGGGGGGCTTGCCGGATCGGTCGGGTTCATTGTGTGCTCCATCCGGAGCAGTCCAAGTGGCATCCACTATCGTGTTTCAACTGGATCGACGCGTGAACGATAGCAAGTCGCTCGTACTGGCCGGGAGTGACAGTGCCTAACAACTCATGCTTGCCCATTGTGCCCATCACTGTATTTTCATTTCAGCTTGTCTTTTCATTCTAGCGCCGGATGGAAGGGTGTTGGACGTCTTTGGTCAGGGTTGATCTCAAGTCATGAAAAAGCCGGCTTGAGGCCGGCTTTTTTATTGGTGGGCGGTATCAGAAGCGATACTTGCCCTGCTGGATGTTGCTGAAGATTTCCTCGGTCAGCAGGACGTATTCTGATGTGCCCGGCAGCAGCACATAGACGGGATCGCTTTTGACCTGAGCAGGATCGAAACCTTCCTTCTTCAGGGTGTTCTTCTGGTACTTGAAGGTACCGGTGGTTTCCACAACTGTCTGTTCACGCAGAAACACGGGAATGGCATAGGCTGGCAGTTCGCGCTTGAGCAGGGCGTAGAGGCCTGGAAGGTCCAGCTCGCTACGCGAGTGTCCTTCGTGCGGGGTGATGGAGGCCATGCCGGCACGACCGTTGGTGTTGGGGATTTCGACGCCATACACCACGGCATCCTGAAGGGCCGCGTGGCCGTTCATGATGTTTTCGACTTCGGTGGTGGAGACGTTTTCACCCTTCCAGCGGAAGGTGTCACCGGTACGGTCAACAAACTGGGCGTGGCGGAAGCCGATGTCGCGCAGCAGGTCACCGGTGTTGAAGTAGCGGTCGCCCTTCACGAATACGTCGCGCAGGATGCAGGCTTCGTTCTTGGCCGGGTCGGTGTAGCCGTCGAAAGGCGTCTTGTCGGTGATTTCCGCAATCATCAGGCCGGCTTCACCTTTCTTGATCTTGCGCATCAGGCCGTCTTTGCCACGTACCGGCTGCTCGTTTTCCTTGTCGTATTCGACAATGGCGTAGGGCAGTGGGCAAAAGCCGACAGTGTTGTCGAAGTTGAAGATGTTGGAGAAGCCGATATTGCCTTCGGATGAGGCATACAGCTCCAGCACCTGCTCGATGCCGAAGCGCTCCTTGAACGGTGTCCAGATGCCGGGGCGCAGGCCGTTGCCGAGAATCTTGCGAACCAGATGATCGCGGTCGTTGGGTTTAACCGGCAATTCATTCAGGTAGCGGCACAGTTCGCCCACATAGCCAATGGCGGTGGCGCGGTATTTGCGGCAATCGTCCCAGAACTCGCGGGCAGAAAACTTGCGACGCATGGCCACACCGGCACCGCCGGCCAGAGCCGAGCCCCAGCATACGCACATGGCGGTGGCGTGATAGAAGGGCAGGGTGACGTAGATGACATCGGTCTTGCCCATCTGCATGGTGTAGCCGAAGGCGCCGTAGGCCTTCATCCAGCGGCCATGCGAGAAGATGGCCGCCTTGGGCATGCCGGTGGTGCCAGACGTATAGATATAGAAGAGGCCGTCGTTACGATAGACCTGGTTCGTGGTGGCCGGATTGTAGGTCGGCTGGGCACTGATTTCGGTGGCGAGATTATGGTAGCCAGAGGGAGCCGTGCCTGGCGCCTTCAGGGTGTCCTCATCGGCCAGCCAGAACAGTTTGTTGCTTTCCAGATCGATGTCGCCCAGGACTTCATTGAAGTTGCTGACCAGTTCATCGCCCACAATCGCCATCTTGGGCTTCACCAGATTGACGCTGTGCGTGAGTACCTTGCCGGTCTGGGAGGTATTCACCATCGCGGAAATCACACCAATCTTGCCGAGGCCGGTAACGATGGCCAGCAGCTCGGGACGGTTCTCTACATAAACAGCAACCACATCACCTTTTTGCAGTCCCTTGGCCAGGAAATAATGGGAAATGCGGTTGGCCCACTGGTTGAACTGGGTGTAGGTAAGGCGAGTGTCCTTGTAAAGAACGGCAGTGCCATGCGGATTTTCCCGAGTGGCCTTTTCCACGCACCAGCCAAGGCCAACAGGAACGGTGGCGTCGGTGTTGGCGGCCATCTTCAAACCCACCAGCATTTTGGGG
>CAYGBB010000418.1:0-2272 GCA_964347985.1 uncultured Moraxellaceae bacterium | reverse complement strand
TTCAATCGCGATCCGGGCTGGCTGCCCTACCTCGACATGCCTGGAGTGATCGGGCTGATCGAAGCCGCGCTTGGCGACGACTGTCACATCATCGGCCAGACTGCCTGGCGCAGCCATCCGGGGTTTATTGGCGGCGACCTGCACGTGGATTATCTGGCCATGGAGTTGCCGCCATCCTTGCTGGCTGATCCTGCGTTCCTGTTGCCGATGCAAATCTGTACCGCACATTTCTACCTGAATGACATCACTGAAGATCTCTGCCCCACCCTGGTGATTCCCGGGAGCCATCGTGCCGGACGAAAACCCCGACCGGATGAAACGCAGTGGCAAGGCCGGCATCCGGAACCGGTGTTGTGCAAGGCTGGCGATGTACTGGTGTTCAGGAGCGAGCTCTGGCACGCCGGCAGCCGCAACCGCAGCACAGACCGCACGCGCTATCTGTTACAGGTGCACTACGGCCGGCGCATGATCGCGCAGAAATTCTCCCCTTATCTGGCGTTCCGGTTTAATCCGGCAGTACTGGCTGCGTGTACGCCAAGGCAGCGACG
This sequence comes from uncultured Moraxellaceae bacterium, assembly GCA_964347985.1. GTDB lineage: Bacteria > Pseudomonadota > Gammaproteobacteria > Pseudomonadales > Moraxellaceae > UBA2031. Next base: position 1,724 of record CAYGBB010000418.1, on the reverse strand, counting down.
GTTACTCGGTGATCACGCGCCATCCGAGTACGATTGATCAGTGGATGGAGTCTTACTGTTTCTTGTTCTGGCGGGTTGCTGCCAATGCCACACCGGCTGCCAGTTCCTGCTGGTCAGGCATTATCTGGAAAGCGCTTACCCGGGCCGGAATATGTGACTCATGGAATTCACGCCGTGCATTCCACAGTTTCTTGTAGCGATAAAACGGCGCACTCGGATACAGGTGATGCACCAGATGCCAGTTCTGGTATGCCATCAGGGGCGTCAGCAGCCAGCCCCAGCCTTCACGGATCAGCGTGGCCTGATAGGGCGCATCCTTCTGCACAATCGTGTGCGGCACGTGTGGCAGATACATGAACACCAGCGCAATCACCCACAGTGTGAGGCGCGATGCAATCAGCCAGAAAATCAGTCCTTCCAGCGGCAGCAGTGAGGCAATGCCCACAAACAGCGTGCCGCCAATCAACAGATGAATTTTTACGGTGCGCAATTCGTGCGCGGGGCGTTCATGCCGGTGCTGGAAATATTTGCGCAGGTAATACACGTCGGCCCACCACAGTCCGTACCACATCATGCCCCAGAAACTGTGCGAGGTAGCGTAATCCGGGTCTTTCACCGGATCGCCCGTGTGCACGTGGTGCTGCATGTGGCCCCAGCGCAACACGGCAATCGGCATGTAGGGAAACAGCAGGTTGACCGTGCCCATGCTCACCAGTTCGTTGACCCATGACTTGCTGGAGACCGCGCGGTGAATGCCATCGTGAATGGAGCTGAAACTCAGGTAGCCGCAGAGCGCCGCCAGCACGGCGGCCAGCACCACATTCATCTGCTGTGTGATCGCCAGATAATCCAGCACCAGGATGGGCGGGACAAAAAACAGCAGGATGAGCATGGTGGGCCAGGCAATCACAGGCTTGGCTTGCAGCGCACGAATGGCCGCCTGTTCTTCTGGCGTGGCGCTGGCACGGCCCGCCGACAGTGACGGTGGTGTCGACATGGGGATTATCCCTCTTGGTATGAGCCTGAAGCGTCCCATGCCATTGCCGTGGCGGGGAGGTCGGAATATGCCGTAATGGGTGCAGATTACGCCAATTTGGCAGAATCAGCCCTTTCGTAGGGCCAGGTGGGCTTGCGGGGTATGTCCTGCCCAGCGCTTGAAGGCACGCCGGAACGCCGATACATCCTGATAGCCCAGTGCGGCCGCTACCGAGGCTACCGTATGCCGGGGCGACTCCAGATGCAGCAGGGCTTGCCGGTACAGCTCCTCGTCCAGGATGGCCTGATAGCAGGTGCCTTCGGCCTGCAGGTGCCGCAACAGGGTACGGGGAGAAACGTTCAGTGCGGCGGCTACCTCCGGTAGCGTCCAAAGCTGTCCCGGGTGTTGCTGCAGCAGGCTGCTGATGCGTGCCTGCCAGCGCTCCCGCGGGCGCATGGCCGCTTCCAGCCGTTCGCACTGCTGCCATGCCTGCTGGCAGGCCTCGGGGTCGCTGAAGGGATTGTTGACGTTTAGCAGGCTCGATGGAATGACCAGTGCTGTCGTGTCATGCCCGAACGAGCAGCGACCATGCAGATACTCGCCATAGCGCTCCGCATGGGCCGGGGCCGGGTAGCCCAGCCGGTATTCGGCCTCTGGCACAGGACGGCCCAGCACAAATTCGATTGCCCACTGGGTGGAGGCGACCATGGCCTCGATCAGGAACAGGCCCACTTCATCCAGCGGCACC
>CAYGBB010000417.1:0-2274 GCA_964347985.1 uncultured Moraxellaceae bacterium | reverse complement strand
GGCTGCTCTGTGCTGGACATGGTCAAGGCGTTTGAGCAGGCCTGTGGCCGTGCCATTCCCTATGAAATTGTGGCGCGCCGGCCCGGTGATGCGGCCAGCTGCTATGCTGATCCTGCCCTGGCTCGTGAGTTGCTGGGGTGGCAGGCGGTGCGCGATGTCAAAACGATGTGTCAGGATGCCTGGCGCTGGCAGTCGCGTAATCCGCATGGCTACGAGCAATGAAAGGCGTAAAACGATCAAATAGGTGACGTTCACTCACAGGAGAAACCCGGAATGGCAATGCTGCTTTCGCTGGTGTGGGTTTTTCGGCTGGCCTTGCTGGTTGCGTTGGCGGGGGTGACGTATCTGGCGTTAATGCCGGCCCAGGCAGTGAGTCTGGGGTCTGACAAGATCAATCATGTGGTTGCTTTTGTTGTGCTGGGCGTGCTGGCCCGTCTGGGCTTTCTCCGCTCGGGGGTTGTGGCCGTCATGTTTCCCCTGTTCATTTATGGGGTACTGATCGAGGCGATGCAGTATCAGGTAGGCCGTTTTGCCGGCATGGATGATCTGGTTGCCAATCTGATCGGCTTGGGCATTGCCAGTGTCTCTACCCTGTTCATCCAGAAACAGGCCTGAAAACGCCTTCAAGCTGCTTCATTTGCCCGCTTTGCCTTATCTGCCTGTTCCCTGACCCCGGATGTCCTTGCCAGCATGAGTGCGTGCAGGGAATATCGGCACATTGTTTTTAATGCAAGGATTCGCCATGAGTGCTACCCATCTGCTTGCCATTGACCAGGGCACCACGAGTACCCGTGCCATTGTGTTTGATGCCACTGGCCATCCGGTGGCATCGCACCAGCTGGAATTTCGTCAACAGTTCCCTGCGGATGGCTGGGTGGAGCACGATGCGCTGGAAATCTGGTGGACAGTGGAGAGTGTGTGTCGCGAAGTGATGCGCAAGGCAGGGCTAAGGCCTGCCCAGATCGCTGCCATTGGCATCACCAACCAGCGTGAAACCACGGTGCTGTGGGATCGTGCGACCGGTACCCCGATTCACAATGCCATTGTGTGGCAGGACCGGCGTACCGCCAGTGTGTGTGAAAGGCTCAAGAAAGATGGTCACGAGTCACTCGTGCAGGACAAGACCGGTCTGTTGCTCGACCCGTATTTCTCTGCCACCAAACTGGCTTGGCTGCTGGATAACGTGGAAGACGCGCGTGCGCGTGCCGACAAGGGCGAGTTGGCGTTTGGCACCATTGATACCTGGCTTTTGTGGAAGCTGACGGGTGGCAAGTCACATGCAACAGATGCCACCAATGCATCCCGCACATTGATATTCAATATTCACACACAACAATGGGATGAGGAGCTGCTGGCCCTGTTCAATATTCCACGCAGCCTGTTGCCGGAAGTAAAGGATTCCAGCGCCAACTTTGGCGAGACCACGGCAGACTTTATTGGTGCGCCGGTGTGTATTGCCGGCATTGCCGGCGACCAGCAGGCAGCCCTTATTGGCCAGGCCTGCTTTGCGCCGGGCATGGTAAAAAGCACTTATGGCACTGGCTGTTTCATGGTGATGAACACTGGTGCCACGGTAGTGCGTTCACAAAACCGTTTGCTGAGTACAGTGGCATACCGACTGAATGGCAAACCTACCTATGCGATTGAAGGCAGTATTTTTGTCGCTGGTGCGACCATCCAGTGGTTGCGTGATGGCCTGAAGTTTATAGGACAGGCATCAGAAACCGAATCGATTGCCGAGCGTACCGGTGATGCACGTGGTGTGTATCTGGTCCCTGCTTTTACCGGTCTCGGTGCCCCTTACTGGGACCCGCATGCGCGTGGCGCCATCATGGGCCTGACACGTGATACCGGTATTGGGGAAATCGTGACGGCAGGTTTGCAGTCGGTATGTTTCCAGACGCGTGATCTGATGGAAGCCATGCAGCGAGATGGTGCCAGCAGCCTGAATACCTTGCGTATCGATGGCGGCATGGTGGTGAACAACTGGGTGTCGCAGCGCCTTGCCGATATTCTGGGTGTGCCGGTTGATCGCCCGCAGGTCACGGAAACTACGGCGCTGGGTGCGGTGTATCTGGCCGGCTTGCATGTGGGGATGTTCGAGTCACTGGAGAAGATCAGCCTGCTGTGGAAGTGTGACCGCCACTTTGTGCCAACCATGGATGATGAAAAGCGCGAGTCCTTGTACAAGGGTTGGCTGGATGCAGTGAGGCGTGTTGCCTCTGCGGGCTAAGTCATTGTTTGAATGGAACAGTGATGCAATAAAAAACGCCG
>CAYGBB010000416.1:0-2282 GCA_964347985.1 uncultured Moraxellaceae bacterium | reverse complement strand
GCTCTGGATCCAGCACCTCCAGCAATGCGGATGCGGGGTCGCCACGCATGTCGACGCCCATCTTGTCGATTTCATCCAGCAGGAAGAGCGGATTCTTCACGCCAACCTTGGAGAGCTTCTGGATCAGCTTGCCAGGCATGGAGCCAATATAGGTGCGACGGTGTCCCCGGATTTCAGCCTCGTCACGGACACCACCCAGCGCCATGCGCACAAACTCGCGGTTGGTGGCTCTGGCCACACTTTGACCCAGCGAGGTCTTACCCACACCGGGAGGGCCAACCAGGCACAGAATCGGGCCCTGCAGCTTCTTCACGCGAGCCTGTACGGCCAGATACTCAAGGATTCGCTCCTTCACTTCTTCCAGACCGTAATGATCCGCATCCAGGATGCTTCGAGCGCTCTTGAGGTCGATACGCACCTTGCTGCGCTTTTTCCAGGGAACGCCCAGCATCCAGTCAATATAGCCACGCACCACGGTGGCTTCTGCCGACATCGGTGACATCATCTTGAGCTTCTTGAGCTCGGCATCCACTTTCTTCTTGGCTTCGGCGGGCATGCCGGCTTTGCTTATGCGGATTTCAATATCCGCCATTTCGTTCTCGCCCTCACCACCCATATCGCCAAGTTCTTTCTGGATGGCCTTCATCTGCTCATTCAGGTAGTACTCGCGCTGGCTCTTTTCCATCTGTTTCTTGACGCGGCCACGTATGCGTTTTTCAACCTTGAGGATGTCGATTTCCGACTCCATGAAGGCCATCAGCTGCTCAATACGGGCATGTATATCGTTAAGTTCAAGCAGTTGCTGCTTTTCATCCACCTTGAGCGACAAATGCGTGGCGATGGTATCCGCCAGTCGTGATGGCTCCTCGATTGAAGACACCGACGTCAGTACTTCAGGGGCCACCTTCCGTGACAGCTTCACATACTGGTCAAAATGCCCCAGAAGCGTACGCGTCAGTACTTCTGCCTCGTTGTCCCGCAAGCGCGCTGGGGCAATCTCATGCACCGTGGCCATCAGGTAGTGGCCAGTATCGGTAACACTGTCCATGGTTGCACGGAAGCTGCCCTCTACCAGCACCTTGACCGTTCCGTCCGGCAATTTCAGCAACTGGAGAATGGTGGAGACCGTTCCCATTTCATACAGGCTTGCCTGCTGGGGGTCATCATCAGCCGCATCCTTCTGGGACACCAGGAAGATCTGCTTGCTGGCTGCCATCGCAGCTTCCAGGGCGTTAATGGACTTTTCCCGTCCGACAAACAACGGAATGACCATGTGTGGATAAATGACCACATCCCGTAACGGCAGGAGGGGCATATCCAGAAGCTGGCTTTGGTCGTGCATGGGGAAATATCCTCTCATCAGTCGGGGTCGACAGCTGCCATGGACAAGGCAGATCCCGTCTTTATTAATCTAGCTAATGTTTGAGGGATGAAACCGTCAATTACAAGGGTACATGGGTAAAAACGGGGAATTTGGCATGAAAAAAGGGCCTTTTGGGCCCTTTTTTCGTATTTTGCTCATTTTATCGCCAACCACAGCAAACGCTTATTCCGGCATGGCCTTGGAGGTCGGTTCGGGGTTTTCATAGATGAGCAATGGTTCAGCCTCGCCAGTAATGGTCTTTTCATCAACCACTACCCGCGAAACCCCCTCCTGGGAGGGCAAATCGTACATGGTACCCAGCAGGACACCTTCAAGAATGGAACGCAAGCCACGAGCACCAGTCTTTCGCTCCATGGCCCGACGTGCCACCGCACGCAGCGCCTCGGTACGGAACTCCAGCTCCACGTCTTCCATGCTGAACAGCTTCTGGTATTGCTTGGTCAACGCATTCTTCGGCTCGGTGAGGATCTGCATCAACGCGTCCTCACTCAGTTCTTCCAGCGTTGCAATCACGGGCAGACGGCCGATGAACTCGGGAATCAGACCAAACTTGATCAGATCTTCCGGCTCGACTTCCTTGAATACCTGACCCAGGCTCTTGGACTCGTCCTTGCTCTTTACAGTGGCGTTGAAACCGATGCCGCCCTGCTCCGAACGATTACGGATGATTCTGTCGAGCCCGGAAAATGCGCCACCACAAATAAACAGGATGTTCGATGTATCCACCTGCAGGAACTCCTGCTGGGGATGCTTGCGTCCACCCTGCGGCGGCACCGAAGCCACAGTGCCTTCAATCAGTTTCAGCAGCGCCTGCTGCACGCCCTCGCCCGACACATCACGGGTAATGGACGGGTTGTCGGACTTGCGCGAAATCTTGTCGATTTCATCAATGTAGACA
>CAYGBB010000415.1:0-2284 GCA_964347985.1 uncultured Moraxellaceae bacterium | reverse complement strand
AGATACTGGAGATGAAAATCACCCAGATAGAGGCCGGCTCCGCCGCCTTGAATACAAGCAGGCCGATGGGCAGCCACGCCAATGGTGATACAGGCCGCAGCAGTGAAATGATCGGTGAGGCCATGTCATTGAGAAAACGGAACCGGCCCAGCATGAAACCGAGCGGAATGCCGATCAGCGCCGCCATGCCGAAACCGGTGCCAACGCGCCCCAGGGAGCGCAGGATATTCCAGCCGATGCCCTGATCATTGGGTCCGTTCTGGTAAAAGGGATCGGCAAACAGTATTTTTGCGGCCTCCCAGGTTGCCACCGGTCCCGGCAGATCAACACGGTAATAACTGACGGCTGCCCAGAGAAACACAAACATCATCACGCCAAGCAGCGGTGCCACCGTGCGTGCGACCAGCGTGCCCCAGGCAACACCCTTCAGCCATGCCGTGAATTTTTCACGTAGTGATGGCGCGAAAGCGGTCATCGCTTTTTCAGCCTTATCGAGATTGGTAATCAATGCCGTCATGGCAACCTCCTGATACCGCCGGAGCGGCATCCATATAAAGATGAATAATGTTTACGCCTTGATGGCAAAGCTGGCAGCGTAAGCCTTGGGATCACTGCCATCCCACACCTTGCCATCGATCAGGGTACTGGAACGCATGGGCGAGGCCGGCACCGGCACCTTGACCTGTGCAGCGGCCTGCTTGTACAGCTCCACCTGATTGATCTCCCTGGCCACACCCAGATAATCCGGCTCTGTCTTGAGCAGCCCCCAGCGCTTGTGCTGCGTGAGGAACCACATGCCGTCCGAGTAATAGGGGAAGCAGGCCTTGCCGTTATCAAAGAACTGCATCGGATGCTCATCCTTCCAGCGCTTGCCGTTACCGTTGTCGTAATTACCCAGGAAGCGTTGCACGATCACATCTTCCGGCGCATTCACGTAGGATTTACCGCAAATAAGTTTGGCCACCTGCGGACGGTTCTTGACGTTATCAATGAAGCGGGCAGCATCCAGCACCGCCATGATCAGTGCACGCGCGGTATTGGGGTACTTCTTTACAAACTCGGCGGAGCAGCCCAGCACCTTTTCCGGATGATCCATCCAGATTTCCTGTGTGGTCGCCACGGTGAAGCCGATATTGTCGAAAATCGCACGGGCGCCCCATGGCTCACCCACACAATAACCATCCATGTTGCCAACCCGCATGTTGGCAACCATTTGTGGCGGCGGCACCACAATGGTTTTCACATCCTTCATTGGATTGATGCCTTGTGCCGCCAGCCAGTAATACAGCCACATGGCATGAGTGCCGGTGGGGAACGTCTGGGCGAACGTGTACTCGCGCTTGTCGGTATCAATCAGCCGCTTCAGCGACTTGCCATCGGTTACGCCCTTTTCCTTGAGCTGGTTGGACAGCGTGATGGCCTGGCCGTTCTGGTTCAGGCTCATCAATACCGACATGTCTTTTTTGGGACCGCCAATCCCGAGATGCACGCCATAAATCAGTCCGTACAGCACATGGGCGGCATCCAGCTCGCCATTGATCAGCTTGTCTCGCACCCCGGCCCATGAGGCCTCCTTGCTGACATTGATCTTGATACCGTAGCGTTTATCGAAACCCAGCACGGAAGCGACCACCACAGGTGCACAGTCCGTTAACGGAATAAAGCCGACATTTACCTCGGCTTTTTCCGGTTTGTCCGAGCCGGCCGCCCACACAGATGAAGACAGAGGCAATGACATTCCACCCGCCATGGCCGCACCGGTAGCAAGCATGGAATTTTTCAGGAACTGGCGACGGCCTTCATTCATTGGTGTCTCCGGCACTGGCGTATCAATCAGCATCGCTGTGGTTTTCAGATCTTCACTATCAGACATCATGCACCTCTGTTTTTCGTATCCTGCCCGCAACGGAATTTGTCACGACAGCGTCTGGGTCAAAAAAAAACGCCCTGCGGATCACTCCGCAGGACGCCATTGTCCTTGTCCGGTATCACTACCGACTCAACACAAGATGTCGCCCATTCGGGCCACAACATTAAAAGCACCACAACACAGGATCGAAAGTCTCACGACTTTCAGGAGCGGTCTCCGGCACTGGAGAGGAGGCTCCACGCAAGTAATATTGCAGGGAGCGTGCCAATTATGTTTTCACCGCCAAAAAATAGTTCTCTCCCTGTTTTTGTGCAGGTATCTGGCAGATTTACAGCCAAAATCCCGAAATCGGGCACGCTGCCTGTACTCACTCTGGTGCACAGCCTGTCCGTTCTGGTTCACCGGCAGTGCAGC
>CAYGBB010000414.1:0-2284 GCA_964347985.1 uncultured Moraxellaceae bacterium | reverse complement strand
CTTCAGGATGCTGCCGGCAACTTCATGTGGCCAGGCTTTGGCGAAAACATGCGCGTGCTGAAGTGGATCGTGGAGCGCTGCCAGGGCACTGCCAACGCCAAGCAAACGCAGCTCGGCTGGATGCCGGGCTTCGACGACATCGACTGGACCGGCCTGAACGTCAGCAAGGAGCAGTTCGAGACACTGACCTCGGTTGATGTTGCGGCCTGGCGCGAAGAACTGAAGCTGCACGCCGACTGGTTCGAGCAGCTGAAGAGCCGCTTGCCGCGCGAGCTGACGCTCAAGCATGAACTGTTTGAACTGGGCTCGGTAGACTAGTTTTTTCAGCCGCCCGACATACACTTGCCTGAGGATTAAAGACGTTCTGATTTGCGAGCACGGTGACAAACCAGTCTCGCTACCTGCCTGAATCACGATGTCCTCGTGACTCAGGCAGGCAGCGAACCATGCGGTCCCACAGTGACATTGAGGAGTCGCCGTGCTCGCCATTCTTGAGGCAAAACGGGCAGGCTTGTTTGGTCGGGGCAAGCTACTGCCCAACCTGGTCGCCGGCGTTATCGTCGGCGTCGTTGCGCTTCCCCTTGCCATGGCTTTCGCCATCGCCTCCGGTGCCAGACCCGAACAGGGCATCTACACCGCCATCATCGGCGGCCTGATGGTGTCCGCACTGGGCGGCAGCCGCGTGCAGATCGCCGGCCCAACCGGCGCCTTCATTGCCATCCTGGTCGGCATTACTGCCCAGTACGGAATTGACGGCCTGCAACTGGCCACCCTGATGGCCGGCCTGATGCTGGTCATCATGGGCGTGTTCAAGATAGGCGGGGTCATCAAGTTCATCCCGTCGCCTGTGATTGTCGGATTCACCAGCGGCATTGCCGTCATCATCTGGATCGGCCAGTGGCAGTATTTTTTCGGCCTCCCCGATGTGACCGGCGGACACTTTCATGAAAAATTCTGGCATCTAGTGCGGGCTTTCCCGCATCTGCATGTAACCACTACGGCGCTGGCGGTGCTCAGCCTCATGCTCGTGCTCTATTCAAACCGTATTCGCGGTTTGCAAAAAGTTCCAGGCCCCGTCGTCGCCATGATGGTGGCCACGTACCTGCAATGGCAGTTTCAGTTTGAGGGTGTCGCCACTATCGGCAGCGCATTTGGCGGCATTCCCCTGGGCCTTCCCGCGTTCTCGCTTCCGGTCGTGACCCCGGCCAGAATCATCGAGCTGATGGGACCCGCCTTCACCATCGCCTTGCTGGGTGCCATTGAGTCCCTGCTGTCCGCCGTAGTCGCCGACGGCATGACCGGCACCCGCCACGATTCCAATCAGGAGCTGATTGGCCAGGGGCTGTCCAATATTGCATCGCCCCTGTTTGGCGGATTTGCCTCAACGGGAGCGATCGCGCGCACAGCCACCAATGTCAGGAATGGCGGCACCAGCCCGCTGGCAGGCATCACGCACGCCCTGACGCTGTTGCTGATCCTGCTGGTGCTTGCGCCCTATGCCAGCAACATCCCGCTTGCCGCCCTGGCGGCCATCCTGTTCGTGGTGGCTTACAACATGAGCGAGATGAAGCATTTCTCCCATATCGTGAAGCGGGCACCACGTGCCGATGTGGCGATATTGCTGATCACTTTCTTGCTCACGGTATTTGTTGATCTCGTCGTTGCCGTCAACATTGGTGTCATTCTGGCCATTCTGCACTTCATGCGCCGCATGACGGAAACCGTGGAAGTACAGAGCCTTGATTTCAGCGAGCTCCGTCAGGAACTGCAAAGCGTGGGCCTTACCGTGCTGCCCAAGGAAATCCTGGTGTACGAGATTGACGGACCATTTTTCTTTGGCGCCGTAGACAAGTTTGAGCAGAGCCTGACGCAAACCCATACCGACCCCGAAACCCTGATACTCCGGCTGCGTAAAGTCCCGTTCATTGACGTTACTGCCCTGCAGGCATTGCAGGAGGCCATTGAAAAGCTCCATCGCCGCGGCGTGCGCGTCCTGCTATGCGAGGCCAACGACCGCGTCCGGGTGAAACTGGAGAGGGCAGGCATACTTGATCTGCTTGGCGCAGCGGATTACAGCAACAGTTTTCTGGCGTTGATTACGCAAGCCACCACCGCACGAAAGCGTGTGCCCGATTGATGGCACAGCACTCAGGCATACCCCCTTCTTTTATCAAACCGCACAAATAGTCTCTCCTGTGTACGTCAGCGCACAGAGCTAAACCCTCAATGAGGCGATCCTCCATCTCGTAAACCTCCACACCACCAATTCCGGCATAACGGCTCG
>CAYGBB010000413.1:0-2287 GCA_964347985.1 uncultured Moraxellaceae bacterium | reverse complement strand
CTGCACCTGCTGGCAACCCCGCAGCAGCAGGATGCCCTTTCCCTCTGCTTGCAGGCACTGGGCCGGCGCTATGTTGCCGGCTTCAATCGCCGCCATCAGCGTCAGGGCGGGCTGTGGGCTGGCCGCTACCGTGCCACGATAATCGACCCTGCCCGGCACCTGCTCAATTGCATGATCTTCATTGAACTGCACGCGCAGCGGAACCATGCCAGCCACCGTGCCGAGGACTATCACTGGTCAAGCCTCGCGCACCATCTGGGGCGCCGCACAGACCCTCTCGTCACGGATCATGTCCTGTTCTGGTCGCTGGGCAATACGCCGTTCGAGCGCCAGGCCAACTGGCGCCGGCGGCTGGAGGACGGCCTGCCGGTTGCCACCATCCGGCAACTGGCCGATGCCACCCACAAGGGCTGGGCACTGGCAGAAGCAGCCACACTGGCGCGCCTTCAGGACCTGACCTCACGCCCCTTGCAGCCACGCCCGCGCGGTCGCCCCAGAAAGCAGCATTGATCTGTCCCCATTTTAAAAATGAAACTCGCGCCCCTGCAGCATAATTGGGATCCGACCCCATTTAATAGGGTTTGGAGGGAAAGGCGTGAAGGAGTATCCTCCTCCGTCCGAAATTGTCGTTTTTTCCTCCACGCAGGAGCGCCCTCATGAACCAGGCGACCCCCGGAACCCAGTTCCGCACCGATGGCGGCAGTGACTCTGCCTCCCCCCAGGAACTCAAGGCTGCGGCCGAACTCGGCCTTTATACCAATGCCGAGCATGATGCTTGCGGCGTCGGCTTTGTTGCCCACATCAAGGGCCAGAAAGCCCACAGCATCGTGCAGCAGGGCCTCAAGATCCTGGAAAACATCGACCACCGTGGCGCTGTGGGGGCTGATCCCCTCATGGGCGACGGCGCTGGCCTGCTGATCCAGATCCCCGACGAATTCTACCGTGCCGAAATGGCACGTCTGGGCGTGGACCTGCCACCGCCCGGCGAATACGGCGTGGGCATCATCTTCCTGCCAAAGGAAAGCGCGTCGCGTCTGGCCTGCGAACAGGAACTGGAACGTGCCGTGAAGGCTGAAGGACAGATCGTCCTCGGCTGGCGTGATGTGCCGGTGGACCGTGACATGCCGATGTCGCCTGCCGTGCGCGCCAAGGAACCCATCATCCGCCAGATCTTCATTGGTCGCGGCCACGATATCCTGGTGCCCGATGCACTGGAGCGCAAACTCTACGTCATCCGCAAGACAGCCTCTACCAAGATCCAGAGCCTGAACCTGACGCATGGCCGTGAATACTACGTGCCGAGCATGTCCTGCCGCACCATCATCTACAAGGGCCTGCTGCTGGCCGATCAGGTGGGCAAGTACTATCTCGACCTGCAGGACCCGCGCGTCACCTCGGCACTGGCCCTGGTGCACCAGCGCTTCTCGACCAACACCTTCCCGGAATGGCCGCTGGCCCATCCGTACCGCATGGTTGCACACAACGGTGAAATCAACACCGTGAAGGGCAACTTCAACTGGATGCGCGCCCGCGAAGGCGTGATGAAGTCGCCGGTACTGGGCGACGACCTGAAGAAGCTGTACCCGATCAGCCTCGAAGGCCAGTCCGACACCGCCACCTTCGACAATGCGCTCGAACTGCTGACCATGTCGGGCTACCCGCTCGCCCAGGCCGCCATGATGATGATCCCGGAAGCCTGGGAACAGCACAGCACCATGGACGAACGTCGCCGCGCGTTCTACGAATACCATGCTGCCATGATGGAACCTTGGGACGGCCCTGCCGCCATGGTCTTCACCGATGGCCGCCAGATCGGTGCCACCCTCGACCGTAACGGTCTGCGCCCGGCCCGCTTCATCATCACTGATGACGACCTGGTTGTGCTGGCCTCCGAATCCGGCGTACTGCCGATCTCCGACAGCAAGATCGTCAAGAAGTGGCGTCTGCAGCCAGGCAAGATGTTCCTGATCGATTTCGAGCAGGGCCGCATCATCGAGGACGAAGAGCTGAAGGCCCAGTACGCCTCGGCCAAGCCCTATCGCCAGTGGATTGAAAACGTTCGTATCAAGCTCGACAGCATCGAAGGCACCGGCACTGCTGCTGCCTCCGAAGAGTCGTTGCTGGATCGTCAGCAGGCCTTCGGTTTCACCCAGGAAGACATCAAGTTCCTGCTGACCCCGATGGCGCAGAATGGCGAAGAAGCGACCGGCTCCATGGGCAATGACTCGCCTCTCGCTGTTCTCTCCGACAAGAACAAGCCGCTGTACAACTACTTCAAGCAGTTGTT
>CAYGBB010000412.1:0-2294 GCA_964347985.1 uncultured Moraxellaceae bacterium | reverse complement strand
TTGCGTCCCTGTTGCTCAGCGGCTGCATCACCCTCCCCCAGAACGTTCAGCCCGTGGGCAACTTCAAGCTGGAGCGCTATCTGGGCACATGGCACGAAATCGCCCGGCTGGATCACTCCTTTGAGCGCGGCCTCTCGCAGGTCACGGCGGAGTACAGCATGCGTGCGGATGGCGGTGTGCGGGTGCTTAACCGTGGTTATTCCGCCGAAGACAAGCAATGGAAAGAGTCCAAAGGCAAGGCGTACTTCATGGGCAAGCCGGACCAGGGCTACCTGAAGGTGTCGTTCTTTGGCCCCTTCTACGGTGCCTATGCCATTGCCGAACTGGACCACGAAAACTACCAGTACGCGATGGTGACGGGGCCCAACAAATCCTACCTGTGGATTCTGGCCAGAACCCCCACGCTGGACGCGACCACCAAAGACCATCTGGTAGAAAAAGCGGCGGCGCTGGGCTTCAAGACGAACGAGCTGATCTTTGTGGAACAAGACCAAACGGGGCAGTGATCATGGATGACCGACAGCGTCGTTTGCTCTGGCACGGCATGTTCCTGTTCCTGATCGGCCTGTTAACGGGCCTGGTCGAAACGCAATTCACCAATACCCGCATGGGGCTTGCCGCCCATCTTGAAGGCGTCATGAATGGAACGTTTTTGCTGGCGCTGGGCGCCGGCTGGGCCCATGTCCGGCTGCCGGCGCACCTTGGTACCACGGCGTACTGGACTGTTCTGTACGGGACCTATGCCAACTGGTTCTTCACCACGCTGGCCGCCGTTTTCGGTACGGCGGCAATGTCGCCGATTACCAGTGCCGGCCACAGCGGAACCCCGTGGCAAGAATCCCTGATTACCGCCGGGTTTGTGAGCGTAGGGCTGGCCATCATTGCCGCATCGGTCCTGGTGCTGTGGGGCCTGCGCCGATCTGCCACGTCATGATTGCCAAAGGCATGGTGGATACCCTCTTGCCCATCCACCACATCCCGACTACCCTGATACTGTCCTTATGAGCAGTATCAGCCATGAACATCCCCTCTCCCATTCTGGCGGCAGCCTCCGTCTGGCCAGCCTGTATCGAGCCACTGCCCGCTACCCGCCCCCTGTACGGTGGCCGGGTGCCGGCCGGGTTTCCCTCGCCCGCCGAGAACTACATCGAGAAAGAGCTGGATGCCAACGAGCTGCTGGTGAGCAACCGCACGGCCACCTACTTTGTGCGGATTTCCGGGGAAAGCATGCGCGGCAGCTGGATTCGCAACGGCGATATTGCCGTGGTGGACTGCAGCATCGAGCCAATTCCCGGGCAGGTGGTGGTGGCGGTGCTGGACGGGGACATGCTCATCAAGCAGCTGGGGCGTGCGCCCACCGGCGAGGTGCTGCTGCTGCCCACCAACAAGCGCTACCCCACCCTGCAGGTGCACGCGGAGCAAGATTTCTACATCTGGGGCGTGGTGACCTGGACGCTGCACCGGCAACTGCCATGACCCTGTTTGCCCTGGTCGACTGCAACAACTTCTATGTGTCCTGCGAGCGGGTGTTCAACCCTGCCCTGCGCGGTCGCCCGGTGGTGGTGCTGAGCAACAACGATGGCTGTGCCATCAGCCGCAGCCAGGAGGCCAAGGATCTGGGTATCAAAATGGGCGCGCCGTGGTTCCAGATAAAACATCTGGCCACATCGCACGGGCTGGTCGCGTGCTCCAGCAACTATGCGCTTTACGGCGGCCTGAGTGCGCGCGTCATGCGCATCCTGCGCGAGATGGCACCACGGCAGGAGGTATACAGCATCGACGAGACTTTTCTTGATCTGACCGGCATTGCCCAGCCCGAACCCTTGGCCCATGCCATGCGCACACGGGTACTGCAGTGGACGCGCATTCCGGTCTGCGTGGGCATGGCCAGCACCAAAACCCGCGCCAAGCTGGCCAATCATGTCGCCAAGAAAACCCCGCGGGTGAATGGTGTGTTCAATCTGGAACGGTTGTCGCCGGCGCAACAGAGCAGCCTGTTTGGCAAGATTGAGGTGGGCGCGGTGTGGGGCGTGGGGTATCGGCTGAAAGCGCGGCTAACGGCGATGGGCATTACCACCGTACGCGACTTGCGCGACTGCCCTCCCGAAAGAATACGGGAGGAATTTGGTGTGGTGCTGGCCCGCACCGTGTCGGAACTGCAGGGCGTGTCGTGCCTGGACCTGGAGGAAATCTCGCCCCCGAAAAAACAGATCATGTGCTCGCGCTCGTTCGGGGAACTGATCACGCGCTATCAGGACTTGCGTGATGCACCACTGCTTCACGCAAGTCCTGAT
>CAYGBB010000411.1:0-2295 GCA_964347985.1 uncultured Moraxellaceae bacterium | reverse complement strand
TCCCCGCAATTGCGGGGATTTTTTATGGGTGCGGGGTAGTAAAAGTCTACGCCCGTCCGGGCAACCGGTTGGTTGGCAAGGTGATGGTCACTTCCAGCCCGCCGTCGGCATGATTGCGGATGTGCAGCTGGCCATTATGCATGCGCACAATGCGCGCCACGATGGCAAGGCCGAGTCCGGAGCCTTGTGTGGTGCGTGCGGTTTCGCCGCGCACAAACGGCTGCAGCAATTTTGGCAGTTCATCTTCCTTGATGCCGGGGCCGTGATCGCGCAATACCAGGACAACGGCTTTATCAATGGCGCTGGTGGTGAGGTGCAGCGGCGAGCCGCCGTAACGCAGGGCATTGCTGATGAGGTTGTCGAGCATGCGCTTGAGCGACAGGCGCTTCATGGGCATGTCGGGCAGGTGGCCGGGCGTGAAGTCGATCTCGCCCTGATGGGAAAATTGCGCCACCATTTCCGCGATCAGCATGTCCAGGTTGGCGACTTCCACCGGCTCGTCCGAGCCGTCACGCATGTAGGCGATGAACTGGTCGATGATGGCATCCATGTCCTGGATATCCAGCACCATGCCTTCGGCCAGGTCCTTTTCCTGCATCATTTCGGCGGTCAGGCGCAGTCGTGTCAGCGGTGTGCGCAGGTCATGTGAAATACCGGCCAGCATGAAGCCGCGATCCTTGGCGGCCTGCTGGATTTCCCGTGTCATCTGGTTGAAGGCGCGATTCACGGCACGAATTTCCATCGGTCCGCTCTGGGTTTCCAGCATGGTGGAGTGCTGACCCTTGCCGACACGCAGTGCAGCGAGTTGCAGGCGCTTGAGGGGTCGGTTGAGCTGGCGCACCATGACCACGATGGCAATCAGGGCGAGCAGGGGCACGCCGATAATCCAGGCAATGATGATCCATGGATTGTATTGCGCAAAGAACAGCAGCGGTTCACGTACCCAGACATCCTTCATGGAGGGAACGTAAATCCAGAACACGGGCGTGGGCTTGAACTTGAAATACACATCAACCGGCTCATTCAGTTCCTGGCTGAGCTGGCGTTCAATGATGGTGGTGAATATTTCCACGAACGGCTTTTCGACGACGCGTGGAAATTCCTTGTCGTCGCGGACCACTTCTATGCCCGTGGCCTTGCGCACCCAGTCGTGCATTTCCAGCGTTTGGGCATCGCTGGTGGCACGTTTTTCGGCGTCGCGCAGCAGGTCGATGTGTACGGCGGTGTAGTGGGCGTGCTGACGTAATTCTGGCAGATAAAGATTGGTCCAGAAAAAGGCGATGGACAGGTACTGGCTGGCAAGCACCACGATGCCGATCAGCAAGGTGGTGCGCCAGACATTGGAGCGGGGTTTGAGGCGGCTGAACAGTTTGTTGAAGCGGATCACGTCTGCACTCGGCTAAAAATAAATGACAAATCAGGCGGCGCCATCGGGCACGAACACGTAGCCCACGCCCCAGACGGTTTGCAGATAACGCGGTTTGGAGGGGTTGTCCTCGATCAGGCGGCGCAGGCGGGAGACCTGCACATCAATCGAGCGCTCCATGGCGCCCCATTCGCGGCCACGCGCCAGGTTCATGAGCTTGTCGCGGGTGAGCGGTTCGCGCGGATGCTGGACCAGTGTTTTCAGCACGGCGAATTCGCCGGTGGTCAGGGGCACCTGGTTGTTGCCATCCCGGGTGAGCTGGCGTGTAGAAAGATCCAGTTGCCAGGACCCGAAGTTGACGATCTCGACGACTTGCGATGGTGCACCGGGCAGCTCACGCTGCTGCCGGCGCAACACGGCCTTGATGCGGGCGAGCAGTTCCTGCGGGTTGAACGGCTTGGGCAGGTAGTCATCTGCGCCGGCCTCAAGGCCGGAGATGCGGTCGGCATCGGCGCCTTTGGCGGTGAGCATGATGATGGGGATGTTGTTGCCTTCATTGCGCAGGCGCCGGCAGATGGCCAGGCCGTCTTCGCCGGGCAGCATGAAGTCCAGCACCATCAGGGCGAACAGTTCGCGCGAGAGCAGCTTGTCCATTTGCACGGCGTCGGCGGCTACCTTGATGGTAAAACCCTGTTCTTCAAGAAAGCGCTGCAGCAGGTTGCGCAGGCGTACGTCATCGTCGACCACCAGAATGCGCGACTGTTCGCGGCTGGCGTCTGACGGGGTGTCCATTGCTTGTTCTGGCGTTTCCATCGGGCTCTGCACATTGGGACCGGAATTCGCATGGTAGCAGCCTTGGCGCGGTTTGCGATGCCGGCAGAAGGAGAGGCAGCACAACAGATGGATGTGGCAGGGCATGGAGGCGGGCG
>CAYGBB010000410.1:0-2296 GCA_964347985.1 uncultured Moraxellaceae bacterium | reverse complement strand
GGTTGGCCTGGCTGGCAACCAGCGGGGAAACCTTGACGTCGACCGGCATTACCAGACATCCGTGCCGGGCATTTACGCGGCGGGTGACATCATAGGCGCGCCGAGCCTTGCCAGTGCTGCCTACGATCAGGGGCGTGCCGCAGTCGCCCATATGCATGGCGGCCGTCACGACTTTGTCGATGAGGTGCCGACGGGTATCTACACCATCCCGGGCATTTCCTGCGTGGGCCGTACCGAGCGGGAACTGACTGATGCACGCGTTCCCTATGAGGTTGGCCAGGCATTCTTTCGGGACCTGGCGCGTGCGCAGATCACCAGCGAGCGCGTCGGCATGCTGAAAATCCTTTTCCACAGGGAAACGCGCGCGCTGCTGGGAATCCACTGTTTTGGCTATCAGGCATCGGAGATCATCCACATCGGGCAGGCGATCATGCGCCAGCCTGCGCCAGCCAATTCCCTCGACTACTTCCTGGACACCACGTTCAACTATCCAACGATGGCCGAGGCGTACCGGCTCGCCGCGCTGGATGGCATGCAGCGGATAGACGAGGCGTCATCGTGACGTTGCCCGGCGGGCCCGCGGCGAGTCATACGGCACTGATCCTGTCCGGTGGCGGTGCCCGCGCTGCGTACCAGGTCGGTGTGCTCATGGCCATCGCCGATTGCCTGCCCCGGGATGCAAGGAACCCGTTCGACATTATTTGCGGCACATCTGCCGGCGCACTCAATGCGACGGTGCTTGCCAGCCAGTCCGCCAGGTTTCGTGCGGGGGTTCGGGGGCTGGAGCGTGTGTGGGCCAACCTCAGTGCGGAGCAGGTTTACCGCACGGACTGGACGTCCTTTCTGCAGCTTGTTTTTCGCTGGCTGTTTGCCGGTGCGCGTGGTGGCAAGTCCGATGCGCCGTATTCGCTGTTCGACAGCGAGCCTCTCGCGCAATTGTTGTCACAGGTGATCAACTTCAAGAAGATCCGGCGTCAAATCGAGGAAGGCCATCTTTATGCGCTGAGCATAACGGCGGCCGGCTATTCGACGGGTGAGTCGGTGAGTTTCTACCAGGGTGCAGCCGATATCCAGCCGTGGCGCAGGGCGCGACGCGTAGGCGTGCCGACGGAAATCCGTGCCGAGCACTTGCTGGCTTCATCCGCCTTGCCGCTGTTGTTCCCTTCGACGCGTATTGGCGAGCATTTCTACGGGGATGGCGCGATCAGGCAGTTGGCACCATTGAGTCCGGCGCTGCATCTGGGTGCGGACCGGATTCTGGTCATTGGCGTCAGTGGGGGACCGAAGGAGTTGGCAAAACGCGTGGCGGGGACTGGCTATCCCAGCACCGCGCAGATCATCGGCCATGTGCTCAACAGTGCATTTGTCGATGCCTTCGAGGCGGATGTCGAACGACTGGAGCGCATCAATCGCACGTTGCGGTTGATGCCCGATGACGTCAGGCGTGCGAACCGCATGGAGCTGCGGGAAGTGGAATTGCTGAAAATCATGCCGTCGCAGCCGCTTGATGAGTTGGCCGCACAACATGCGCATGAGTTACCGCGGAATGTGCGTGCCCTGTTGTCGGGCTGGGGTGCCACGCGCCGTACCGGCGGTACTGCGGTCAGTTACCTGTTGTTTGAGCAGGGCTTCTGCCGTGCGCTGATGACGCTCGGGTACCAGGATGCCATTGCCCGTCGCGAGGAGATCGCGGCATTTCTCGGCATAGACCATGCTTGTGCTCCGGCGTCTCCCGAGATGCCGACATTCCTGGAATAGATCAGGAAGTCCTGCTTCCGGCCAACCTTTCCTTCATCCGGACGTGCGCCAGAAGTGCTGTCGGGAAGTCGGTGATGATGCTGTCCACGCCAAGGTTGATCAGTCGCTCGGCGATCATGAGGTCGTTCACTGTCCACACGGACACGGTCAGCCCGGCCGCATGTGCATCGCGTACGAGGTCGTCGCTGGCGATTCGCCAGTTGCTGACCAGCAGTGAACACCCCAACTTTTCGGCGGTGCTCACTGGTGCAGGGTCATTGGTCTCCGCCACATAGCCGCGTGCAAGCGATGCGGCCTCCTGCCGCGCAGTTTTCAGTACGTTCCTGTCCAGCGAAGTCAGTGTTGCGCGGTCTGCCATCTTCAGCCGTTCCAGCAACCCTGCAATTTTTCCCACCAGGATGCGGATGCGTGCCGGCTTGTCGGCCTTGATCTCCAGTTGCCAGTGGTCGACGTCGCCGCAACCCAGAAGTACTTCCTCGAGGGTTGGTATGCCGGCAGGCACTGGCCAGCCCGGCGTGTGGTGGCGCGCGTCCATGGC
>CAYGBB010000409.1:0-2297 GCA_964347985.1 uncultured Moraxellaceae bacterium | reverse complement strand
GCACAAGCGTGAGCAGGATGCGGTCTCGATCATGACGGCGTGGCGTCAGCAGTCCGACGGGGTGCGCGAGCAGGAGCTGCACAAGGCCCTGGGTGCGCTGAAAAAGGGTGACGATCCTGCTTTTGTGCTGGAGCGGCTCAGTCGGCAGCTGATGAACAAGATGCTGCATGCGCCGACCATCGCCATGAAGAAAGCGGCAGCGGCCGGCGAAAAAGACAAGCTGGCCTGGGCGGTGGATCTGCTTGGTGTCAAACCCGATGCAAACCCGACGACCGTGTCCGGCAAGGACAATTCGCAATGAAGGCATCGTTGCGCAGCAAGCTGGAATTGCTGGTTGAACGTGCGGAAGAAGTCAGCGCCCTGTTGGCCGATGGCAGTGTTGCGGCCAATGGCGAACGCTTCCGTAATCTGTCCAGGGAGCATGCCGAGCTCACCCCCGTGGTGGAAGCCTGGGCCGCATTCCGGCAGGCGGAGGCTGATCAGGCCGAGGCGCGCGTGTTGCTCAAGGATCCCGATTTCCGTGAAATGGCGGAAGAAGAACTGAAATCCAGTGCGGCGCGGCAGGAGGCCATACAGGCCGAACTGGAACAGCTGATGCTGCCCCGCGATCCGAATGACAGCTGCAATGTCTTTCTGGAAGTGCGTGCCGGTACCGGTGGCGACGAAGCGGCCATTTTTGCCGGTGATCTGTTCCGCATGTACTCCAGGTTTGCAGAGAAACAGCGCTGGCGCATCGAGATAGTGTCGGCCAGCCCCGGCGAGCATGGCGGTTACAAGGAAGTGATTGCCCGTGTCGAAGGCGCTGATGTTTACGCGCGGCTGAAATTCGAATCCGGTGTGCATCGTGTGCAGCGCGTGCCCGCGACCGAGTCGCAAGGCCGCATTCACACTTCCGCCTGCACCGTCGCGGTGTTGCCGGAAGCCCCGGAAGTGGAAGGGGTGGAAATTCGCAAGGAAGATATCCGTGTCGATACCTTTCGCTCCAGCGGTGCCGGCGGCCAGCATGTGAATACCACGGACTCGGCCATCCGCATTGTGCATTTGCCAACCGGCATTGTGGTCGAGTGTCAGGATGAGCGCTCGCAGCACAAGAACAAGGCACGGGCGATGAGCCTGCTGTCGGCAAAAATTCTCGCCGCTCGACAGGCCACGGCTCATGCCGAGCAGGCGTCCATGCGGCGTGACCTGGTGGGTTCCGGCGACCGCTCCGAGCGCATTCGCACCTACAACTTTCCGCAGGGACGCCTCACGGACCACCGCATTAATCTCACCCTGTATTCGCTGGAGCGTGTGATTGAAGGTGATCTTGATGAAGTGCTGGATGCACTGGCGCGCGAATACCAGGCGGATCAGCTGGCGGCACTGGCAGATAACGAGGCGTAAACCATGACCTCTTCAGGCATGACCTTGCTCTCATGATGCCCCTGCGCGAGGCATGGCGGGAAGCCACCCGACGCCTGCAAGCCTCCGGCTCTGACAGTGCGCGCCGTGATGCCGAGTTGCTCATGCTGCGGGTGCTCGGCCAGGATTCGATGTGGCTGCGTCTCCACGATGACGAATGTTTCTCTCCGGAGCAGGCGCAGCAGTTTGCGGCATTGCTGCTGCGGCGCGAGCGCGGCGAGCCGGTGGCACACCTGACTGGCGAGCGCGGCTTCTGGACACTCGATCTTCATGTCAATGCCCATACACTGATTCCGCGCCCCGAAACGGAAATGCTGGTGGAGTTTGCCCTGGAAAAAATTCCGGTAAGTGCTGCTGCGTCAATTCTGGATCTGGGTACAGGGAGCGGGGCGATTGCGCTGGCGGTCAAGAGCGAGCGGCCAGCCTGTCTCGTGACGGCAGTGGACGCCTCGGCAGGGGCGCTGGCGGTGGCGCGTGACAATGGTGTGCGGCTGGGGTTGTCCGTTGAGTTCTTGCTGAGCGACTGGTTTTCTGCACTGGGGTCGCGCCGCTTCCAGTTGATCCTGTCCAATCCCCCGTATATCCCCGCTGATGATGTGCATCTGGGTCAGGGCGATGTGCGCTTTGAGCCGCGCACGGCGCTGGTGTCGGGCGCTGATGGCCTCGATGATGTTCGCACCCTGGTGCAAGAGGCCCCTTTGCATCTGCTGCCGGACGCCTGGCTGGCGCTTGAGCATGGTCATGACCAGGCGCCACAGGTCCGTGCCATCATGCAGGCCGCGGGGTTCCGGCAAGTGGATTCGCGCCGCGACCTCAATGGTCATGAACGCATCACGTTCGGCTGTTATACCGGAGGGACAAGCAATGCTGAGCGATGACGAACTGTTGCGTTATGC
>CAYGBB010000408.1:0-2300 GCA_964347985.1 uncultured Moraxellaceae bacterium | reverse complement strand
GCTTGTTCTTGGTCGTTGTGTAGAAGTAGCCGGTACCGGCACTGCTCACGAGACGGATCTTGTCACGCATGGCGTCGCTCCTTAAACCTTCTGGCCCTGGGCGCGCAGAGTCGCCACAACGACGTCTACACCCAGCTTGTCAATGGTACGCATGCCCTTGCCGGACACACGCAGACGCACAAAGCGCTTCTCGCTTTCCAGCCAGAAACGGTGATAGTGCAGATTCGGCTCGAAACGACGCTTGGTCTTGATATTCGAGTGGGAAACATTGTTACCGACAATAGGGCGCTTTCCGGTAACCTGGCAAACTTTGGACATGATGAACTCCGCGACGCATTCCGCCCGCAAAAGGCGCTGGCGCCGGGGTAAAAGGAGCCGGCGCTTTTCAAGGGGTGCGATTTATACCAGAGGAGCCTGCCCGGTGCAACGGCAAGGCGTAAAAATGGTGGACCGAAAGGGGATCGAACCCTCGACCTCCGCATTGCGAACGCGGCGCTCTCCCAGCTGAGCTATCGGCCCGTTTCTGGTAATCCGGACATCCCGCATTCTACCGGATGCGCTGAAAAACCCAAGACGATGCAGCCTAGAGCCAGCCGCGCTCGGCAAACGACACGGGCCGGCCTTCCCCGACGACCAGATGATCCAGCACCCTGACCTCGATCAGGCCCAGCGCATCACGCAGGCGATCCGTAATGTGGCGATCGGCCCCGGAAGGCTCGGCGACACCTGATGGATGGTTATGTGACAGGATGACCGCGGCGGCATTCAGGGCCAGGGCGCGTTCGACCACCTGGCGGGGATGCACGCTGCAGGCATCCAGCGTGCCCTGGAAAAGCTCCTCGAAGGCAATCAGGCGGTGCTGGTTGTCCAGGAACAGGATGGCAAAGACCTCATGGCGCAGGCCACGCAGGCGCGAGCTGAGAAAGTGCCGGGTGGCTTCGGGGCTGCTCATCACATCCTGTCGCTCCAGCGTGGTGGCCAGGTGGCGCCGGCCCAGCTCCAGGGCGGCCTGCAGCTCGGCAAACTTGGCCGGACCCAGGCCGGGCAGGGCGGTGAGTTCGCGGGCGCTGGCATCCAGTACGCCACGCAGGCTGCCAAAGGTAGTGATCCAGTCGCGGGCCAGGTCGAGGGCGGTGCGGCCTTTCATGCCGGTGCGAATGAAGAGGGCAAGCAGCTCGGCATCCGAGAGGCTGTTGGCGCCGTTGGCAATGAGTTTTTCCCGGGGGCGTTCAGCCTCGGGCCAGTCGGTGATGGGCATTATGATCGGCCTCCATGCCGGTCAGTGGGCGCTGACTTTTTCCGTGTCGACGCTACGCTAGTGTGCGGGCGGATGGTATCTTTACGACCTGTTTGCGTCATCCTCTATCGACTGCACAAATTGCCCATGATGGATTGCCCATGACTGCCCGACTTGCCAACAAACGCATTGTGCTCGGTGTGTCCGGGGGCATTGCTGCCTACAAGAGTGCCGATCTGGTTCGTCGTCTGCGGGATGCCGGGGCCGAGGTGCAGGTAGTAATG
Source organism: uncultured Moraxellaceae bacterium (assembly GCA_964347985.1). Classification (GTDB taxonomy): domain Bacteria; phylum Pseudomonadota; class Gammaproteobacteria; order Pseudomonadales; family Moraxellaceae; genus UBA2031. The sequence continues at coordinate 779 of CAYGBB010000408.1, read as the reverse complement.
ACTGCGGCGGCCCAGTCCTTCATCACGCCGCTGACCCTGCAGGCCCTGTCCGGCAACCCTGTGCATACCGATCTGCTCGATCCGGCAGCCGAGGCGGCGATGGGGCATATCGAGCTGGCGCGCTGGGCGGATCTGGTGCTGGTGGCGCCGGCGTCGGCAGATTGCCTGGCCCGGCTGGCACAGGGCGTGGCGAATGACCTGCTGACCACCCTCTGGCTGGCGACAAAAGCGAAGCTCGCCGTGGCACCCGCGATGAATCAGCAGATGTGGGCGGCACCGGCCACTGGCGCCAATCTGGCGGTGCTGCGCGCGCGCGGTGTGGCCGTGTTCGGTCCGGCCGCGGGCAGTCAGGCCTGCGGTGATGTGGGCGAAGGCCGCATGCTGGAAGCCGTGCAGTTGGCAGCCGCGTGTGCCGACCAGTTTGAAACGGGAGCGCTGACGGGGCGCCATGTCGTGATCACCGCAGGGCCAACGCGTGAGGCGCTGGATCCGGTGCGTTATCTCAGCAACCACAGCTCCGGCAAGATGGGTTTTGCCATTGCCGAGGCCTGCGTTGAGGCAGGCGCCCTGGTCACGCTTGTTGCCGGACCGGTCGGCCTGACCACGCCTGCCCGTGTGAAGCGCATCAATGTCGTGAGCGCGGACGAGATGCTGGTGGCGGCGCAGGCCGCGGTGACAGGGGCCGACATTTTCATTGCGACGGCGGCGGTGGCGGATTACCGCCCGGCACGTGTGGCCGAACAGAAAATCAAGAAATCAGCCGATGTGATTGCGCTGGA
>CAYGBB010000407.1:0-2302 GCA_964347985.1 uncultured Moraxellaceae bacterium | reverse complement strand
GTCTGGAGGCCATTACCCAGGCCGACGACCTTGGTGCCGGTTTTGCGCTGGCCAGCCACGACCTTGAAATCCGCGGTGCCGGTGAACTGCTTGGTGAGGAACAGAGCGGCAATATCAATACCGTCGGCTTTACCCTGTACATGGAGATGCTGGACCGCGCCGTGAAGGCCATCCGTGCCGGCAAGACACCGAATCTCGACCAGCCACTGGAGCTGAGCACCGAAATCAATCTGCGCATCAGTGCCCTTATCCCGGATGAGTACCTGCCGGATGTGCACAACCGTCTGATGCTCTACAAGCGCATCAGCAATGCAAAGACCACGGATGAACTGAACGAGCTGCAGGTGGAAATGATCGACCGCTTTGGGCTGTTGCCCGACCCGACGAAAAACCTGTTTGCCGTGACCGCACTCAAGCTGGAGGCGGAACGCCTGGGTATCCGCAAGATTGATGCCGGTGCAGAAGGTGGCCGACTGGAGTTCTCGTCAGAAACAAGGATTGACCCGATGCGCCTGATCAAGCTCATCCAGTCCCAGCCGCGCCGCTACAAGCTGGAGGGCGGAGACCGCCTCAAGTTCATGCTGAAGAGTGAGGATGCGGCACAACGACTGCAAGTTGTTCATGAGGTTTTGCAGTCATTGCAGAGCTGAGCTGGAATGAACGGGAAGGAGCCCGTCAACCCAGGCCAGACTCAGCCCCGGATCTCGATACGCCCGGCCAGCCAGAAGGCAACCAGAGTCATCGTCACGGCACCGTAGCCAACCCAGTCATAGTGCATGAGACGGCCCTGCGCATCCTGGGTGAGCACCAGTGTCGGCAGAAAGGCGGCAATCCCGGAGGCAAGCTGCTGCATGGCCGAGTTGAAGCTGAGAAAGCGTCCGCGTACATGCGCATGACTCACTGATGACAGCAATGCAATCGCGGCAATCACACGACCGCCAATGAAGATCATGAACAGTGTTGTCACCACCAGCACCACGGGTACCGGCACCGCCGGCAAATGTGTCAGCACCAGCAGTGGTGGCACACTCGTCAGGCAGGTGATACGAAAAGTTCTGGCCTTGCCGATACGATCACTGAGACGCCCGATCAATGGTGCTGTCAGCAGTGTGCCGATACCGCCGTACAGGTAAATCAGCGGTAACTGCGCTTCTGTCAGTCCCACGTTCTGCACCATGTAGGGACTGATATAGGCAATCACGCTGAAGCCTGCCAGCATCAGTGACGACACCATCGCAAAGGCAAACAGATGATTGCGATCCCACATCACCATGCGCAGCGTGCCGACAATCTGGACCGGACCACTTTCCCGTGCAGGTACGGACGGCAGCAGCTTTGGTGCCAGCAACAGCATTGGCGCACTGAGGGCCGAAATAAAGAAAAACGGCATACGCCAGTCAAAATGATTGGCCAGATAAATACCCAACGGCACACCCGCCACGGCTGCCAGAGCAAAACCGGTCATGACTTTTCCGGTTGCAGCGCCACGGCGCTCTTCCGGAATGCAGTCCGACAACAGCGCCATGATGACAGCGGTCAGCACACCGCCGAACACACCAGCCATTGATCGTGCCAGCATCAGGCTCTTGAAGTCCCATGCCAGACCGCAAGCCACTGTCGCCAGAATGAAGCCGGCAAAAAGTCCTGTCAGCGCATGACGACGGTCAAAGCGATCAATCATGAAGACGCTGGCAATGCCAGCAATACCGGCACTCACGGTATATGTCGACACCAGCCAGCCGAATTCGGCCGTGGTAATCCCCAGCACACGCATGAGCTGAGGCCCCAGCGGCATCAGCACCATGAAATCCATGATGTGACAGAACTGGATACCGGCCAGCAGCCAGACCAGTTTTTTTTCGGACGATGTGCTGAGTGCGAGTGTGGTCATGAAATCCCTATACTTTTCTGACCTTGAACACCCGGCCCTTGATTTTGCTCAGCCCCTGCATGGCCTGGCTGGCCACTTCGCGATCCACGGCGACGTACGCCTGGATATCAAAAATATCGATCTTGCCGACCTGTGCCCCTGGGATGCCGGCATCACCGGTCAGCGCACCCAGAATATCGCCGGGCCGCAGCTTGTCCTTGCGCCCCCCGGCAATATTGATTGTCACCATGCGCGGCGGCGCAGCCGGCCCTCGATCCGACACCGCCGGCACTGGCTGCCAGTCGGCCTTGATTGACTGGTATTCCTCTATCGCGGTGACGCGATGCCCTTCGGACGGCGCACACAGGCTCACTGCCAGACCGCGCTTGCCTGCACGACCGGTACGGCCGATGCGGTGCACATGCACTTCAG
>CAYGBB010000406.1:0-2305 GCA_964347985.1 uncultured Moraxellaceae bacterium | reverse complement strand
CCCGCTTCAGCCTGCGCGGATATTGATGGCACGGATTTCGTTCGGTCGTTCCGGAGGATGGCCTTCGCTGAATTCTGCCAACAAGCGTTCAATGCTGGGAATGTGAATAATCCGGCCGTTCACTTCAATCAGACCTGCGGTGCGCAACCGGGACATCAGGCGGGACAGGGTTTCCGGTTGCATGGACAGGCGCGCCGCAATCAGCCGCTTGGGTAATTGCAGGTCGATGTCGGCACTTTCGGCGGCACGGTTTTCCAGGCGCTGGATCAGGTACAGGGCAAAGCGCTGGGTGGCATTCTGCAGGGTCAGGGTTTCCAGCTCACCCAGACGCTGATGCAGCCGCACACTCATGTGTCCGAGCAGATGCAGACAGCTTTGCGGATTTTCCTGCAGTAACTGCAGCATCAGCCGGTTAGGAAAGCTGATGATGTGCACCGGCTCCAGTGTTTCGGCACAGACCGGGTACACGGACTTCTGCATGAACATCACCGCCTCGGCGAAGGTCTGCCCGGCATGAATGATTTCCACGACTTTTTCCTGGCCATCCGCAGAGATGCGGAAAAGTTTTACGCGGCCTTTCAGTACCAGAAAAAAACGGTCGGCTTCCTGGCCCTGGCGAATGAGCAGGGTTTCACTGTCGTGCGTATTTTCCTGGGTGGCGGTCAGCAAGCGTTCCTGCGCAGCCGGATCGAGATGATGGAACAGCGGATGCTGCAGGATCAGTTGACGGATTTCAGGAGCCTGGATCATGGTGACATCGCCTAGCGGCAGAGGCGGCCTGTGCCGCCGAGGGTTCTGCAGTGCAGCAGGTGCACATGCAGGGGATGACGCAATTGTACCAATGTGGAGGCTCCTCACGCAGTGCCAACCGCTTGACCGGGGTCAAGCCAGCCAATGATTCCTTCCCGATTATCGGGAAGGACGCTGGTTGGGTCATACAAGATCCGTGTGTTCAGTTGCGCAACCAGTTCACCCGCACATGCATGTCGCTGTCACTGTACTGGTATTCGGTGTTGCCCTTGTAGGCGGCATCCAGTGCATGACCAATGCGCGTGGCCAGATGCATTCCCGTGGTGGTGACAACGAGGCCGTCCGGTGTCTTGTTGCATTGCATGATGCGCTCCAGGGCATGTCCGCTTTTTTCTTTTTCCTCGGTGTTGCGGATGAGGTTCATGATCTCGTCGTGGTGGCTGCTGACGAAGTCCCCGCTCAGGGTCAGCGTGCCAGCCGGCACGTTGTCGGCAATGCGCCGACAGGCAGGGCAAGATGTTGCTTCGGGCGCCTGTCCATTTGTGCTCAGGGGTTGCCAGCTCCAGCGCCCCTCCAGGCAGGTGGCTCCGCAGCCCGGACACTGTGCCGTGCCGGCATGGCGCATTTTTTGATAGGGATCGTGCTGCTCGGATTCGATCATCTTGTCCTGGCGACGCTCACGAAATTTATCCATAACGAGTTCCTGCACACAGGTTGGCAGCGAGGGAGGGAGTCCCTGACCTTGACACCGTCAGTATAGGAGACGTCCGCGGGAACGCCGGGGAGGCTAATGATTTGTATCAAGTCGCCGGCACATACACGTCTACAATTGTTAATGGTGTTTCCTTGCCCTCCATGAGCATGCGGTTCATAGGGGCCGCCATGAGGACCAGCCACGAGGACCAGCCATGAGCCGTGATTTTCTCCTGCGTGATCGAGCGGCTGCCGGGCAGTTGCTGGCCGCTGCACTGGGCGCCTATCGTCGTCAACCGGATGTGATTGTGCTGGCTTTGCCGCGAGGGGGCGTGCCGGTTGCTGCCGAGATATCCCGCGCCCTGCAGGTTCGCCTGGACCTCATGCTGGTGCGTAAACTGGGTGTGCCCGGTAATGAGGAGCTGGCGATGGGGGCTATCGCCAGTGGTGGCGTGCAGGTACTCAATGACTCTGTCCTCGACTTTCTGGCGCTTCCCCGGCTCGCCATCGAGGAGGCGGCACAGCGGGAACGCCTGGAGTTGCTGCGCCGCGAGCAGGCTTACCGGGGTGATCGTCCCGCGCCATCGTTGCGGGGCCAGCGGGTGATTCTGGTTGATGACGGACTGGCCACCGGCGCCACCATGCGCGCGGCCATTCAGGCCGTCCACCAGCAGGTACCGGCCGCCATCATTGTTGCCGTCCCGGTCGGGGCGCCGGATAGCGTGGCTCAGGTCGGGGGTCTGGTGGATGAAATGCTGTGTCCGTTTACGCCTGAACCGTTTTCATCAATCGGGCAGTGGTATGCAGAGTTCGGTCAGGTATCGGACGAGGAGGTCCAGACGTTTCTGCACGAGGCCTGGCA
>CAYGBB010000405.1:0-2306 GCA_964347985.1 uncultured Moraxellaceae bacterium | reverse complement strand
TGCGATGACCGATCATGGCCGCCAGCGAGGTGGATTTACCGGTGCCGGTACCGCCCACGAAAATGATGATGCCGCGTTTGGTCATTGCCAGTTCCTTGACGATTTCCGGCAGCTTCAATTCATCGACCTTGGGAATGGTGGTTTCAATGCGGCGCAGCACCATGCCCACGAGATTGCGCTGGTAATAGGCAGAGACACGGAAACGGCCAATGCCACGCGCGGAAATGGCGAAATTGCATTCCTTGCTCTGGGCGAATTCCTTGCGCTGCTGTTCGGTCATGACGCCAAGCACGACTTCACGGGTCATTTCCGGTGACAGCGGCGTTTTGGTGATGGGCACGACCTTGCCGTTGATTTTCACCGAGGGGGGGACGCCGGCGGTGATAAACATGTCGGAGCCACCTTTTTGCACCATGATCTTGAGCAGGTCTTCGAATTCCATGGTCTTGTCCTCTGGCGGGTATCAGCCGCAGCTTTTCCTGTTAAGGAAGTGTAGGTTGGATTAGGCGCAAGCGCCGCACCCAGCCTCTTTGGTGATCCGGAAGCGCTGGGGTGCGGCTGCGCCTTGCCCCATCCTGCGGACGTTTAAAAGTTTTCCGGAACCTTGGCCTTGTCGCGTGCGGATTGCGTGGTGATGAGGCTTTTTTGCACCATACCCTTCAGACACTGGTCGAGGGTCTGCATGCCGAGACTGCCACCAGTCTGGATGGATGAGTACATCTGCGCCACCTTGTTTTCGCGAATCAGGTTTCGAATGGCCGGCGTGCCGATCATGATCTCGTGAGCAGCAATACGGCCACCGCCGGTTTTCTTCAGCAGGGTTTGCGAAATGACGGCCTGCAAGGATTCCGACAGCATGCCGCGCACCATTTCCTTTTCTTCGGCAGGGAACACGTCGATGACGCGGTCCATGGTCTTGGCGGCAGAGGTGGTATGCAGCGTGCCGAACACCAGATGGCCGGTTTCGGCGGCGGTCAGGGCGAGACGGATCGTTTCCAGATCGCGCATTTCACCCACCAGGATGATGTCAGGGTCTTCACGCAGTGCCGAGCGCAGGGCTTCGGAAAAACCGAGCGTGTCGCGATGCACTTCACGCTGGTTGACCAGGCATTTTTTCGATTCGTGCACGAATTCAATGGGGTCCTCAATGGTGAGGATGTGTTCGTAGCGCGTGTTGTTGATGTAGTCGAGCATGGCGGCCAGCGTGGTGGATTTGCCGGAGCCGGTGGGGCCGGTGACCAGCACGATGCCGCGGGCAATGTCAGAGATGTTCTGGAAGACCTTGCCCATGCCCAGGTCTTCCATGGTCAGTACCTTGGAAGGAATGGTACGGAACACGGCACCGGAGCCACGATTCTGGTTGAAGGCATTGACGCGGAAACGGGCAACACCCGGCACTTCGAAGGAGAAGTCGGTCTCAAGGAATTCTTCGTAGTCCTTGCGCTGCTTGTCGTTCATGATGTCGTACACCAGACGGTGCACTTCCTTGTGTTCCAGCGGCGGCAAGTTGATGCGACGCACATCACCGTCGACGCGGATCATGGGCGGCAGGCCGGCCGAGAGGTGCAGGTCGGAGGCACCGTTCTTGGCGCTGAAGGCGAGCAGTTCAGTAATATCCATGGGTACTCCGGAAGGTGCCGGTTTGCGACAATGATGTTCTTGTTGGGGGCGTACTGCACGGACGGGCATCCGACAGACGGCAGGCGTCTAACTTAACCCTTGGGTCAGTCCCGTTCAAGGAATCCGGATGACAGATATAACAGCTCGTCTCTCTGATGTGCGCGCCCGCATTGCCCGGGCGGAAAAAGCAGCCGACCGGCCGGCAGGAGTGGTCAGCCTGCTGGCGGTGAGCAAGCTGCAGCCGGCGGCGGCGGTGCGGGCCGCCCATGCCGCCGGTCAGCAGGCCTTTGGCGAGAATTACGTGCAGGAGGGGCTGGCCAAAATGCAGGAGCTGGCAGACCTGACCCTGGAGTGGCACCTCATCGGCCCGCTGCAGAGCAACAAGACGCGGGAGGTCGCCGAGCATTTTGACTGGGTGCAGTCGGTTGACAGGGAAAAGATTGCCCGGCGCCTGAGCGAGCAGCGTCCTGCCCGTCTGGCGCCACTGCAGATCTGCCTGCAGGTGAATATTGATGACGAGGCCAGCAAGTCCGGATGCCGACCTGCCGACCTGCCGGCGCTGGTGCAGACGGTGCTGACCCTGCCGCACCTGCACTTGCGGGGCCTCATGTGCATTCCCCGCCCCGGTAACACAGCCGCACTGGCTGACCTTGCCAAGACACGGCAGGAGTTACTCGCTAGTATTC
>CAYGBB010000404.1:0-2310 GCA_964347985.1 uncultured Moraxellaceae bacterium | reverse complement strand
GGCATATAGCCGGCATTTTTATTGCAGCAAAAAACTTACTTGAGCTGCGACGACGACAACCCCAGCACCTGCCGCGCCACGATCAATTGCTGGATCTGCTGTGTGCCTTCAAAGATATCGAGAATCTTCGAGTCACGGGCAAACTTCTCCAGCAGATACTCTTCGCTGTAACCCAGGGTCGAGCACAGCTCCACACAGCGCAGCGTGACGTAATTACCCATGCGTCCGGCCTTGGCCTTGGACATGGATGCTTCCTTGGAGTTCGGCAACTTGTTGTCTGCCATCCAGGCCGCCTTCAGCGCCAGCAGGCGTGCAGCCTCGTAATCCGCCTCCATCCGATAGATTTCCGCTTCCAGGGCACTGGCATTCCACAGGCTCTTGTCATAGCCCGGCACAAAATCTTCCTTCGCCAGCATCTCCAGCAGCAGATCAAGCGCTGCGCGGGCCACACCAATCGACATGGCCGCCACCATCGGACGTGTATTGTCGAAGGTCTGCATGGCACCACCCAGTGCCTTTTTTGCATCCTCGGCGATTTCCGGCGAGCCCAGCACATTGGCCTTGGGAATACGGCAATCCGTAAAGGTGATAGCGGCTGTATCAGAAACACGGAACCCCATCTTCGGCTCCAGACGCACCACCTCCATGCCCGGTGTGCCCTTGGGCACGATGAAGGACTTGATGGCGCGCTTGCCCAGCGACTTGTCCAGCGTGGCCCACACCACCACGGCATCGCAAAAATTGCCGGCGGTCACATAAATCTTTTCACCATTGAGCACCCACTCCTCGCCATCCAGACGCGCATGCGTGGACAGGTTGGCCGTATCCGAACCGGCGCCCGGTTCGGTGATGGCCATGGCACACCAGAGCTTGCCGTACTGCTCCTGCTGTTCCGGGGTACCTACCGCCGATATGGCGGCATTGCCCAGACCGATGCCCGGTGTCGCCACACCCATGGCGACATCACCCCATGACATTTCCGCCGTACCGAGTACCGCCATCATGTTCTGGCCGTTCTTTGTGGTCATGGTCGTGGTCGCGGATGGCTCGCCACCCGTTTTCTTTTCACCACCACGCATCTGGCTACGCAGCATTTCCGCAATCGGATACAGCTCGACCGGCTTTTCATGCTCGGCCTTGTCGTACTTGCGGGTAATGGGACGGAACACCTGTACCGCCAGCATGCGGGCCATGTTCTGCACATTCTGCAACTTGCCCGGGATTTCGAGATTGATCATGTTGTTCTCCTGAGCCTCAGACCAGTGCCGCGCCTTCAAGGACGCCAATGGCACGCAGATTGCGATAGAAAAGCTCGCAGGGATGTTCACGCAGGAAGCCGGCACCGCCCAGCAACTGGATACCGTTGGTGCCGATCTCCATGGCCTTCTCCGCACACAGCACACGCGCCAGATAGGCTTCCTTGTGGAAGGGCAGCCCCTGTTCGGCACGCGAGGCCGCACGCAAGGTCAGCAGGCGCATGGCATCAAGCTCAATGGCAATATTGGCCACCATGAAGGCCACGGACTGCCGATGCGAAATCGGCTCGCCAAAGGCCACGCGGTCATTCACATAGGGCACGACATAATCGAGCACTGCCTGACAGGTGCCGACCGCCAGTGCACAGGCCCCGATACGGCCCAGATCCACCAGACGCTCGAGATCAAACTGCTTTTCTGCCTCACCCACTCGGGCCGATGCGGGTACACGAACACCCGCAAGAACGATGCGGCTGACCTCGACCGCACGCAGCCCCATCAGCGCCTCCGGCGACACCTGCAGGCCCTCGGCACCTTTCTCTACAATGAAGGCTGCCGCGCCCTCACCCGTCACGGTCGCCACCACGACAATGAACTCGGCACTGGCTCCCAGAATCACCATCGACTTCTCACCATCCAGCACATAGCTGTCGCCATCACGGCGTGCCGTAGTGCGGATATCGGTCGCATCAAAGCGTGCACGCGGCTCCATCAGGGCAATGGTGGCCGGGACAAAGGATTCACTGGCCAAACGGGCAAGGTAGCGTTCCTGCTGGGCAGCAGAGCCCTGATCCAGCAACAGGTTGACCACCGACAGCGGTGTGATCGTGCCCAGTGCCAGCGACATGTCGCCCCAGGCCATGTCCTCGAGTGCCAGCACATTGGATACCGGTGAACGTGGCGCACCGGCACCGCCAAAATCCTCAGGGATGGGCATCAGGGTCAAGCCCAGGTCCTGGGTACGGGCATAAAAGTCCGCTGGCGTCATACCCGCATCATCTGCAGGCCGCCCCTGCGTCCGCAGCACATCCCCGGCAAACCGCTTCAGCGATTC
>CAYGBB010000403.1:0-2311 GCA_964347985.1 uncultured Moraxellaceae bacterium | reverse complement strand
AGATGGTGAATTTCCTCGGCACGCTGCAGAACGAGTGGGCCGGGGCACAGGCGTTCAGTTCTTTCGATACCTATCTGGCGCCGTATGTCCGCAAGGACGGGCTCAGCTTCGGGCAGGTGCGCCAGTCCCTGCAGGAGTTTATCTACAACCTCAATGTGCCCTCGCGCTGGGGAACACAAACGCCGTTTACCAATCTGACCTTCGACTGGGTATGCCCCGAGGATTTGCGGGAGCAGGTTCCGGTCATAGGCGGTGAAGAAATGCCGTTCACTTACGGCGAACTGCAGAAAGAAATGGATCTCATCAATCGTGCCTACATTGAAGTGATGCAGACCGGAGATGCCAAGGGACGCGTTTTCACTTTCCCGATCCCGACCTACAATATCACGCACGACTTTCCCTGGGACAGCGAGAATGCCGAGCGCCTGTTTGAAATGACGGCGCGTTATGGCTTGCCGTATTTCCAGAACTTTCTTAATTCAGACATGCAGCCGAATCAGGTGCGCTCCATGTGCTGCCGGCTGCAACTGGATGTGCGCGAGTTGCTGAAGCGAGGCAATGGCCTGTTCGGGTCGGCCGAGCAGACCGGGTCGCTCGGTGTGGTCACGATCAATTGTGCACGTCTCGGATACATACATCAGGGAGACCGTGAAGGGCTGCTGGCGCGTCTGGACGCGCTGATGGATCTGGCGCGTGACAGCCTTGAGGTGAAGCGCAAGGTTATCCAGCATCATATGGATGCCGGACTCTATCCATACACCAAACGCTATCTCGGCACACTCCGCAATCATTTCTCCACCATCGGTGTGAATGGCCTGCATGAAATGCTGCGCAATTTCACCGGGGATCAAGATGGTTTGCATACGACCGCTGGCCAGGCGTTCGCACTGGACGTGCTGGATCATGTGCGGGCACGGCTGGTGAGGCTTCAGGAGGAAACCGGGCATCTTTATAATCTGGAGGCCACCCCGGCCGAAGGCACGACCTACCGGTTTGCGCGTGAAGACAGAAAACGATTTTCCGGAATCTTGCAGGCAGGACCGGATACTGCACCGTACTACACCAACTCCTCGCAATTGCCGGTGGGATTTACCGATGATCCCTTCCTGGCGCTGGAGCTGCAGGATGAACTGCAATGCAAATACACCGGTGGCACGGTGCTGCATCTGTACATGGCAGAGCAACTGTCATCGGCACGCGCCTGCAAGCAGCTGGTGCGCACGGCGCTCAGCCGGTTCCGTCTGCCTTACCTGACGATCACGCCCACTTTTTCCATCTGCCCCGTGCATGGATATCTTGCCGGGGAGCATGAGTTCTGTCCGCGGTGTGACGAGGCGTTGCTGCAGAAGAAAAAATCCTGCATGCCGGTGTGTGCAGACTGATATTCACCCTGATTCTAACCCCGCAAGGAGCATCACCATGAGTACGTCACACCTTAACGAGAATGAACGCCAGCGCTGCGAGGTCTGGACCCGCGTAATGGGGTATCACCGTCCGGTCTCTGCGTTCAATCCCGGCAAGCAGTCCGAACATCGCGAGCGTCGACACTACACCGAGTGTGCAGCGGCACCTGCGCTGAAGTCATGAGCCAGGCGTTAAGGGTCGGGGGGATGGTTCCCCTGACCACCCTTGATTATCCCGGGTTTCTCTCCTGCGTCCTGTTTTGCCAGGGATGCGCCTGGCGTTGCCGGTACTGCCATAATCCGGATTTGCTGCCGGTGCGTGGCGGGCAGGAGTTGTCGTGGGACAAGGTGCTGACCTTCCTGCAGCAGCGGCAAGGCATGCTGGAAGCGGTTGTTTTCAGTGGTGGCGAGCCGACGCTGCAGGGGGCATTGCGGGAGGCCATGCTCACGGTCAGGGCCATGGGCTTCCGGGTCGGGATGCACAGTGCCGGTATCCGGCCGGCGGCATTCCTGCGGGCACTGCCGCTGGTGGACTGGGTAGGTTTTGACATCAAGTCTTTGCCCGAGGACTGTGACCGTATCACCGGGGTGGCGGGCAGTGGCGAGGCCAACTGGCAAAGCCTGACGTATCTGTTGCAACACGGTGTCGATTATGAATGCCGGACGACAGTGCATTGGCAGTTGCTGGATGCCGGGCGGCTCTTGCGACTGGCGGAGTGCTTGCGTGACAGGGGCGTCACGAACTTCGCGGTACAGATCGTCCGGACTACCCGCATGCATGACACGTCACTGCCGGAAAATGTTTCGCCCGCCACTGCCGAGTCGTTGTGGACATACCTGCACACCCTCTTTCCCCGCTTCAGCCTGCGCGGATATTGATGGCACGGATTTCGTTCGGTCGTTCCGGA
>CAYGBB010000402.1:0-2312 GCA_964347985.1 uncultured Moraxellaceae bacterium | reverse complement strand
GGTCAGCTGGCCCGTGGCGGCATTGAAGGAGTGGGTCGCCCCCGCCGGCAACACGACGTTACCGAAGGAAGCCCCGACAAAGTGGGTCAGCACGTTCAGCGTATCGCTGATCGTGATGTTGTTGATGTTCTGGTCAATGTTGAACAGCCGCAGACGGTAGCGCAGGCGGTCACCAGAGGCCGCCGTTGCGCCCGGATAAGCGCTGGTCGCGAGATTTTCGACGGTTTTCTCGAAGTAGTAGCCACTCAGGCCTGCCGTCACCGTCTGGTTGTCCTGATGATCAACCACCCCCGGGGTGCCGTCGGTTATCACCCGGTTATACGTGCGGCGATCCACCGTACTGCTGCTGCCATTGAACCATTGCGTGGCACCGGCCACGTTGGTCAGCGTGGCGCCGTCCGCAGTGAATCCAGGATCCAGTTGCGTCTGGTAGGTCAGCACCAGATGCTGGTTCGGGGCGATTCCACCGCCGGCGTCGGTCATCGCCAGATCCAGCCGGCAGGTTGGTGCCGGACTGTAGAGCGCCGTGTAATCGGCACCGGCAACCAGATTCCTGACCAGGGTGACACCGTCGGCCGCCACCACTCTGGCCGTGAGCGTTGCCACAGGATTAGTGACGCACATACCGACCGGAATAATGTCGACGATGGCGGCATTCCAGGCCGCGCTGCCGCCCGCATTCTGGGCATCTATGGTAAAGGTGGCCGTGTCCGTCAGGTTCAGCGCCGTCGTAGAGGTTGATTTGGTGACCACCAGACTCGGTTCGGCGATTGTCATCGGCTGGGATATGCCCCACTCCCCGGGCAGCGGACTGAAGAACTCGCCTGGCTCGATGATGCCGTTCTCATTGATATCGACCGCGCGCGAAAACTCCCACTTGGCGGTATTGGTGAAAATCGTCCCGTTCGCATTGGCCGGTACATCATCAAGCACCACCGTTATTTCGACGACCACCTGCTGGCCTGCATTGATATCGGGCAGGGTGAAATCCAGATGCTTGCTGTCACCCGTATTGGTGACAGGAATGACGGTACCCGTGCCGTCGACATAGGCATTGATACCCACCAGCGTCATTTCCGCGCCGGTGGCCGCCGCCGTGAGGTCGTCCGTGACACGGATGTTGCCGAGATTATTGGCCGATCCGGCATTGTTGATGACCGCGCCGCTGGCAGGATCGAATAGCACCGGAATGGTGAGCGTATAGGTAAAGGGCACCCCGACCGTCGCTGTCGCCGCCGGTGACTGCTTGTCAATCTTCTCGAGAGGAATGAAAAGATCCTGGCACTGGTTGTTGCCGGCGAAAATGGCGCTGTTCGCGAACCAGATCTTGAACTTGTCCTCGGTGTTCGAGCACGCCATGTTGCCGGTGTAGTAAACATTGTCAAAAACAATCAGGGACAGCGGATCGCCAGACTGGAAATTGAAGTTGATGGTGGTCGTCAGCGGATTGGACTGCGGCCAGTTCCGGAACGTACAGCTGGAATCAACGGAAATCTGGGTGGGCGGATTGGCCAGGACATTGCCGTCAATCACCCCGAAATAGGGCGCATCCGAACAGAACTTTTCCGCCGCCTGCGCAAAGCCGGCCGCACCCAGCAGAAGCAGGATTGCCAGCAAGCGGCTCAATACAGAGGACTGCATACGGATATGATCGGTCATCAGTCTGGACACGTAATTCACAAACTCACGGTTGTTATTGGCCAATGAAGAAACAGCATCACTCAAACATCTTCCATGCATTCACATCGACATGACGCAACGGGAAGCGCGTCACATTTCCCGCAATGAATGCCGGCATCGACATCACAAACAGAATGCCTGTGCAGGCCGCACAGAAAACCTGCTCGCGGTCAGTATAAAAACTTGCTGTATTCGATAACGTGAAATCACGCGCAAAGGCGTTGGAGAAAAACCGGAATTAGTGTGATGCAATTCTAGAAACGGGAAAAACACGGCTTGCCGTTATCTCGCGAGCACTACCAGGAGAATTTCAGGACCACGCACCACCGCGCCGGATAACAAAGCAGACAACGCAAAAAAACGCCCGCAAAAAAAAACGCCAGATACCTTGCCCGGTACCTGGCGTAAATCAATCACCCACTTAACCTGCGGGCAGGAAGTCGATCGGATACAGGATTTTGGTCGTCGGCACTCCGTCCTTGGCACCAAAATTGAACTTCAGCACACGCTCAACAATATCGGCCGACAATGCTGCCGAATTCAGGTCGGTAGACTGAACCCGGCACGCCGACACGCGCCCGTCCGGTTCGATCGTGATGGCCAGCACCATCTTGCCCCGCAACGAAGGATCA
>CAYGBB010000401.1:0-2314 GCA_964347985.1 uncultured Moraxellaceae bacterium | reverse complement strand
GATCGAAATCGAGGGCGGCGAAAAGCCCGCCTGCGTGGCGGAGATGGTGACGCGCTGGTATTTCTGATGGCGTCAAACGCAATTGCCGTAGGGTCGGGGTCTTGTAGGGCGGACTTCAGTCCGCCATTGCGGTATTGTAGGGCCGACTTCAGGCCATGGCGGTTTTGTAGCGCCGACTTCAGTCGGCCATGGCGGACTGAAGTCCGCCCTACAGCGTGGCCTACGGTTGGCGATCTTTGGACCTGAGTCCGAGCGGGCAGATGGCATGAGCGCGAATGAGCCCGCTTCCTATATCTGCGTCGCACGGCACGGCGAAACCGACTGGAATGTCGCTGGCATCCTGCAGGGCTGGACTGACGTGCCGCTTAACGACCGTGGCCGCAGGCAGGCCTACGAACTGATCGCCGGCTTCGGCGGCGCGGGCTTTGCAAAGGTCTATTCCAGTCCCCTGATACGTTCGCGCGAATCCGCGGAGATCATCGCGCGTTCGCTGCGGCTGGCGCCTCCTGAATGCCACGAGGGACTCAAGGAGCGGAACTTCGGCGTGATCCAGGGTGTACCGAAGGCGGAACTGGCGGAGCTGAATCCGGTGCTGTTGCAGCAGATCCTGAAGCGCAATCCTACGGCCGACTTCGACCAGGGCGAGTCGATGGACGAGTTTGCCGAGCGCGTGCTGGCCGCGGTGGTGGACATCGGCCGGTCACATGGCGGCCAGCGGGTGCTGGCGATTACCCACGGCTGGGTCATGGACGTGATCACGCGGCATATCGCGGGCCTGCCGCGCAGCGCCATGCTCAACATGAAGCGTCGCAACGGCGAATGCGTGTGGCTGGACGTTCGGGGCGAATCGATCCGCCACCTGTGATTAAGTCAATTCGCAGCGGCGGGAAGCATGTGAGCATGAACTGCTCACTGCACGGACCTATGTGCTACACTTATTTATGTGTTCATTCCCAGGAGGCCGGTATGGCAACTGTTAACTTCACCGGGGCAGTAGATCGCGACCTGCTCAAACGGGCCAAGGTCATTGCCGCCAAAACTGACACGTCCGTGAATGCTTTGTTCAATGCCGAACTGCGCCATCTGGTCGAGACTTTTGAGGCAGCAGAGGTCAGCGGCAATCAGAATTTCAGGGTTCTGCTCGACTTCTCGCTTGGCCGGCTCGCTGGCGATGAGGCCATGCGCGCACTGGGCATCGACGGTGAGGAAGATTTGTTCCTGCTGATGACACAAGCGCACTTGCCGATGCCAAGGCTGTTAGAGGCTGTTACGCGGAGTATGGTCGATAGTCTGCACGCGCTGCCGTCCTGAGCAGGAGAACGGATGTCGTCGAACGTTGTTCTGCTGCCTGATGCCGGGCCGCTCATTACGTTGGCCTACGCCGATGCGCTCGACGTGCTGTTCAAGCCCCGCTGGTCCGTCAAGCTGGTCGACATGGTCCTGCACGAAGTCACGCGCAACCAGACGCCGACCAGCGACAAACTGAGGAAGTGGGCCAAGTCCAAAAAGCTGCCGGTGGTTTCCACGAAGACCTTCCGGCACTACCAGCAGACTCTGGAGGGAACGGTTCACCGCAATTCGAATCTTGGAGAACTGGCGATTCAGGAAGCCATGAATGACTTCGCCCTCGAACAGCCGCCGAAGACTGGTGTGTTCCTGTTCGAGGACCACAAGATTGCCCGCGCCAGCTTTCTGGTGCCAAACAACTGCCGCAAGATCAGTACGAGAGCGTTCCTGATCTTCCTCGAACAAAAAGCTTGGCTTGAGTCGGCGGCGGAAGTCGAACGACGTGCCTTACTGGCCGGACGCACTTTTTCCAGCCTGCGCTTTCCTCCGTAGTAATGGCGTGGGTAGAAGCGTGGGTAGAAAAACAAAACGCCCCGAAAGGCGCGTCGTTGCTGGATCTATGGCGGTGGAGCGGCAGCCCCCGCCAAACCCAACCAACTTGGCGCGTTCTAGGTTGCGAAAGCTGCTGAGAACATTCGCGGAAAGATGCCGAATCAGCTGCTAGTCTATGAGGTGCGAATGGTTTGGCACATTGAAAATGCAAGCGTCAATTCGATCCTGAAACGTACAACCGAACCCAGGCCCATATCGATGCAACAGATTGACTTGGCTTGCGGACGGAACAGCGCCTTCATGGACTCCCGCCAACCCGTTCGGAGTCCTGCATGGAAATCATTCATTTCAACCAAAGAGCCCTTGCCACGCGCTGGGATGTCAGCGAGGCAAGGGTAAGTGGCGGCACGGTTTGAGCTAGTGGATGGGCAATTGGCGACCCGATGGAATGATCTGTGCCGCAGCGATTGAAATC
>CAYGBB010000400.1:1576-2332 GCA_964347985.1 uncultured Moraxellaceae bacterium | reverse complement strand
GCTGCTTGATGAGGGCTTCGATATCCATGGGGACACTACCTGACAGGGAACAATGCGTAATATTCTACCGATTTACTCGGGTATTGGCGACGGTCTCATGATGACCAATTCCCACTACTTGCAGAGTCCCGTCGAATGCCCGCACCTGCCATAAAGGCCACCATCCCTGCCAGCTATGTGGTCACCCTGCTGGACCTTTGCCAGCAATGGGGGGTGAGTGCTGCACAGGTGCTTGAGGGTGGCCGTGTGGATGACGCCATGCTGCGGGAAGACAACGCCCGGCTGGCGCTGCGCGACGTTAACCGCATTCTGGAACGGGCAATCGCCCTGACCGGCGAACCAGCCCTTGCCTACCACCTTGCCCCGCTGCTCACACTGTCCGCGCACGGTCTGCTGGGTTTCGGGGCCATGGCCAGTGCCACTGCACGTGATGCCATACGGCTGGTCGAGGCCTTCGGCTCCTTGCGTATCGCACCCTTCTCGTTTCATCTGGACGAATCCCGCGACACGTCCTGCCTGCGCCTTGAGGCGCTGGTGAGCGTACCCGTGTTCTACGCCGAAACGGTTCTGCTCATCATCTACCACGCCGCCAGCACCCTGCTGGGCGAGCTTCCCGACGGCATCGTCATACAACTCAAAGGCGCCGAGCCCGACTACTATCCGCGCTATGCCGACTCGCTTGCCGTTCCCCTGCACTATCAGGCGCAACAGGATGCACTCTGCTTTCCGGCCAGCCTGCTCGACCGACCACTGCCC
>CAYGBB010000400.1:0-1566 GCA_964347985.1 uncultured Moraxellaceae bacterium | reverse complement strand
GCCCATGGCCGCCGAGCCACTGGAGCAACTGGCCCGTGCACAATGCGAGAAAGAACTGGCTGAATTACAAAATGCGAGCCCGTTGCAGACCCGCATAAAAAACCTGTTGCGCAAAAACCTGGCGCAGCCTCCCGACCTTGATGCAGTCGCGCAGCATTGCCGCATCAGCTCGCGAACACTCAAGCGACAACTCGCCGAAGGCGGCAACAGTTACGGACAATTACTGGATGAACTGCGCCTGGCCGAAGCCACAAGGCTGATGGCAAAACCACGCTGCAGCCTGAAGGTGATTGCGCAGGACATGGGCTTCAGCAACCAGGGCAATTTCAGCCGGGCGTTCCGGCGCTGGACCGGCATGAGTCCGCGTGAGTACATGCAGCAACCCGACCGGAAGCCTGCCGACATCACCAGATGACAGGCAAAAAAAAGTGCCCCCGAAGGGGCACAAAGTCGGAACACAACACGTTTAAAAACGTTTAATTTCAGCCATTCAGGCCCTGACGATCCTTCCACTTGGCCAGCAAGGCCTTGGTATCGTGATCCCAGGGATGAAAGCCCGGTTTGAAATAATCGAGGTACTCTGGAACAAGCTGGGTGAACATGCCGCCCACACCCCAGAACTTCCACAAGCCGCGTCCCCATGAACGCAGGTTGGACAGCTGACCATCCTCCGCCATCAGTTTGGCAATGAACACATGCAACGCACCCAGAATCAGTGCGGTGGCAATCACCATCACCGTCATGCGCCACAAGTAGTTGGCCGCACTGTTGCCGTAAACTTTCTGGTAAACGTCAAAGGCAACGGCCTTGTGCTCGTTTTCTTCCACGCAGTGCCACAGCCACAGTTCCTGCATTTTCGGCGACAAGGTCTGGCTGATGTCTTCACGACGCAACAGATTGGCCGAGAGCACACCGGTAAAGTGCTCCAGCGCTACGGTCGCGGCCAGCCGGGTGCGCTTGTTGTTGAAGATGGGCAGCCGAATGATCGACAGCACATTCGCCGTCCAGGCCTCCAGACGCACCACATCAAAACCATGATCAATGGCACCGGCATTGAAGGCGTGATGCTCCTTGGCATGCATGGCCTCCTGACCGATGAAGGCACTGATTTCCTTTTGCAGCACCGGATCACTGACCAGCTCACGCACACCACGCACACTGTCCACAAAGAAGCGTTCGCCATTCGGGAACATGGACGACAGCGCATTGAACATGGCGGTCATGAACGGATCGTTGTCCACCCAGTGACGGGGCACTTCATTGAACTCAAAATCCTGGCGGCGTACGGGGAAAGAAGCCATGGCGGTCATTGGTACTCACTCCTGCTCAAGGGTATTCGCATGCCTTGCGGATTCGGTGCAGCGGCCCGGCAGGACCTCCTTTGCATTAGAGGCCTATTAAAAAGAACCCATTGGTCAATGGCGAGGTTGGACGGGGACATAAAGTTATCCAAAAGGGCCATCTGATGACGGTGCCGGCGTCATATTTACGCGACTGCCGGAGCCCCTGCGGCAAATTGCTCATATGCCCTATTCCCGTTACCATCAGGCATGGCAGCCCGGCTGC
>CAYGBB010000399.1:0-2333 GCA_964347985.1 uncultured Moraxellaceae bacterium | reverse complement strand
CAAAGAAAGTGCGGCGTGATCCCTGCCTGCTCGCAGGCAAACAGGGTGCCGGTGCGGCCAAAGCCCACCGCAATTTCATCGGCGATCAGATGCACGCCATAGTGATCGCAAGCCTTGCGTAACAGG
This sequence comes from uncultured Moraxellaceae bacterium, assembly GCA_964347985.1. GTDB lineage: Bacteria > Pseudomonadota > Gammaproteobacteria > Pseudomonadales > Moraxellaceae > UBA2031. The sequence goes on along the minus strand of CAYGBB010000399.1, from coordinate 2,207 downwards.
GAGAGATAAACAGGGTGATACATTTTCATGCCGGCAGCGCCCTGGACCAGCGGCTCGATAATGACAGCCGCCACTTCATGGTGGTGCTGCTGCAGCAGTTTTTCCATGCCCTCAAACTGGCGCCGGGAGTGTTCTTCCCAGGACGCGCCCTCTTCACGCCGCGAGCAGTCGGGTGACGGTGCGCGTAAATGTTCTGTCAGTAGCGGTGCATACGTGGCCGAAAACAGCGGAATGTCGGTGACGCTCAGGCTGCCCAGGGTTTCGCCGTGGTAGCCGTTCTCCAGGCTGATGAAGCGGACTTTTTCAGGCTTGCCCATGTTGCGCCAGAAATGCACGCTCATCTTGAGTGCGATTTCGGTGGCGGCGGAACCATTGTCGGCATAAAAGCAGCGCGTCAGGCCGGGTGGGGCCAGGGCCACCAGACGCTCGGATAGTTCAACGATGGGTTCGTGGGTGAAGCCCGCGAGAATCACATGCTCCAGGGTGTCGAGCTGTTCTTTTACCGCCGTATTGATGCGCGGGTTTGCATGCCCGAACAGGTTGACCCACCATGAGCTCACTGCATCCAGATAGCGCTTGCCGTCAAAGTCTTCCAGCCATACTCCCTCGGCCCGGCGAATCGGGATGATGGGGAGGGTTTCGTGATCCTGCATCTGGGTGCAGGGATGCCAGACATGGCGCAAGTCACGCCGGGCAATATCAGTGTTATGGCTCATGAAAAAGGCATCGTGGATGGATGCCGGAATGGTAGGGGCAAAGCGACCGCCATGCCAGTTGGCTGGGTACATGGCAAGACAAACAGGCTGAAGGGGTGGACATGAAATACTGGTTGAGTGTGATCCTGCTGCTGGGGGGCACTGCCCTCGCGGCAGATGGTCCGGCGTTGTACAAGCAGCATTGCGCCAGGTGTCACGGCGAAACCGGGCAGGCGAATAACTGGCGCGGCATTCTGTTCTTTGCCAGGGATTTCAACAGCCAGCGCTGGCAGGCGGCGCATGACGATGCCGATATTCTGGAGGCGATTGAGCGCGGCCCGCGCATCATGCCGTCCTACCGCAAAACCCTGACGGAAGAGGAACGCAGGGCACTGGTGCAGGTGGTGCGGGGGTTCAAGCCGCAACAGTAACGCAGGAGCACCCGGTCCGCATTGGCGGTTGGCACGACCCTTGCTGCACTTCCCGTATCCATTATGGACAGCTAGCGGGCAGTGCATGCCCGGGATGTGATGAAATGCTCAGGGTGTTGCTGGTCTCCGGCACCAATCAGGCGCTGGGGCGCTTGCGTCCGGCGCTGATTGAGGCGGGTTGCGAGGTCGTCGAGGAAGTGTCTTCGCCAATGCTGATTCCAGTGATGGTGGCCCGTCTGCACCCGGATGTGATCATTATTGATACCGACTCGCCCTCTCGCGACGTTCTGGAGCAGATTTGTGTGGTCAGTCAGGATGAACCGCGTCCGATCCTGATGGTCAGCAATGACCATCATCCGGCCGCCATCAAGGCTGCCATCAAGGCCGGGGTATCGGCCTATGTGGTGGAAGGCATAGATGCGGGGCGGCTTGAGGCGGTGCTGGCCGTGGCCCAGGCGCGTTTTGATGAAGACCAGTATCTCAAACAGCAGGTCAGGGTGGCTGAGGGGCGGCTGGATGAGCGCAAGCGGGTGGAGCGTGCCAAGGGCATGCTGATGCAGTTGCGCGGACTGGATGAAGCGGATGCCTATCACGCCATGCGCAAAATGGCGATGGACCGCAATATCCGTATTACCGAGGTGGCGGACAAGCTGTTGGCCATGAGTGACCGGGTGACCTGGTGATGGACGACGGGCGTAATAATTCAATGGCACCTTCGGGTGCCATTTTTATTGCGCGGCTGCACTGCCGGTGAACCAGAACGGACAGGCCGTGCACCAGAGTGAGTGCATGGAGCGTGCCCCGTTACGGGATTTTTACGGAAAAAGAGCTGAATAGTTGCACAAAAACAGGGAGGGACCTGTTTTTTGACGGTGAAAACATAATTGGCACGCTCCCTGCAATATCTCTTGTGTGGGGCCTCCTCTCCAGTGCCGGAGACCGCCCCTGAAAGTCGTGAGACTTCCGATCCTGTGTTGTGGTGTTTTTTATGTTGTTGCCCGGTTGGGTGACATCCTGTGTTGAGTCGGTAGCGATACCGGACAAGGACAATGGCGTCCTGCGGAGTGATCCGCAGGGCGTT
>CAYGBB010000398.1:0-2339 GCA_964347985.1 uncultured Moraxellaceae bacterium | reverse complement strand
CTGTCATCCTTCTTGCCAACCGCTGCTTCGGCCATCAGTGCCCACATGTAGGCATAGCTGGTAAAACCGAACACATGCAGGTAGTCGACTGAAGCGGCGTTGATTTCGTCACCATTGCTGGCGGACAGCTCAATGACACGCTGGGTCAGTGCTTCCAGACGATCAATTGCGGCCACAAAACCAGCCTTGAGACGTGCCGTTTCCGGGGCATTCAGTCGTGCTGCAGCCTCACGCATTTCGGCAACGTAAGTCTGCACGAACGCGGCCTTGTTCTTCACCACTTTGCGGCCCATGAGGTCATTGGCCTGGATACCGTTGGCACCTTCGTAGATCTGCGCAATGCGCACATCACGCACCAGCTGCTCCATGCCCCACTCACGAATGAAACCGTGACCACCAAACACCTGCTGGGCATCCACGCAACCTTCAAAGCCCTTGTCCGAGAGAAATGCCTTCACCACCGGGGTGAGCAGCGCAACACGATCAGCGGCAGCAGCAGCGACTTCACCTTCGGCATACTTGGACAGGTCGAGATACTTTGCGGTGTACATCACGAAGCAACGGGCAGCCTCGTTATGGGCACGCGTCTTCAGCAGCATGCGACGGATATCCGGATGCACCAGCAGCGAGTCGGCCGGTTTTTCCGGTGACTTCACGCCTGTGGCAGAACGCCCCTGCAGGCGGTCGCGTGCGTAGGCAGCCGCACTCTGGTAGGCCACTTCCGAGGCACCCAGACCCTGGATACCCATCGACAGGCGTTCGTAATTCATCATCACGAACATCGCGGCCAGACCTTCATTGATACGGCCGATCAGATAGCCCTTGGCGCCATCAAAATTCATGACGCAGGTGGCCGAGGCCTTGATGCCCATCTTGTGTTCGATATTGCCGGCAGCCACCTGGTTACGTTCACCGAGGGAGCCATCGGCCTTCACATGGAACTTCGGCACGAGGAACAGCGAGATTCCCTTGGAGCCTGCCGGTGCATCCGGCAGTTTGGCCAGCACAAGGTGAATGATGTTTTCTGCAAGATCATGCTCACCACCAGTGATGAAGATCTTGGTGCCGGTGATGCGGTAGGAGCCATCGGCCTCCGGCACAGCGCGGGTCTTGATAATGCCCAGATCGGTGCCGGCATGCGGCTCGGTCAGGCACATGGTGCCGGCCCACTCACCGGAATAGATTTTTGGCAGGTACAGGTCGTTGATTTCATCGGTGGCATGCTGCGACATGGACAGCGCGGCACCAATACCCAGCAGCGGATAAAGCGCGAACGAGGGATTGGCCGAGAACAGGATCTCATCGGTCAGCGCCGTCACCGTCTTCGGCATGCCGGCACCACCCCAGCGCGGATCGGCACCAAGACCAATCCAGCCGCCCTCACCAAACTGCCTGAAGGCTTCCTTGAAACCGGCTGGCGTTGTGACCACACCATTGTTGAACTGGGCGCCTTCTTCATCACCGCTGCGATTCAGCGGGAAGATCACGTTTTCATTCAGCTTGGCGGATTCTTCAAGAATCGCATCAACCGTATCGCGATCCACTTCGTTCAGTGCCGGCACCGACTGCCAGAACTCGGTGGCCTTGAACACTTCATCCAGCACAAAGCGCATGTCACGCAGCGGGGTTTTGTAAACGGCCATTCTCTACTACCTCTTCAATAACGACAGCCAGACCCGGAAAGACAGGAATGGCATGAAGAAAACCTGACTAGCAAAAAGCCCGCATGTGCGGGCTTCCTGCAGTGCATTGCTACATCAACACATCATCAACTTCAGAACGCGAAAGCGTCCACGTCGACCTGCATCAGCACTTCCAGACCGCCATCGATTGCATCGACGTGGCTCTTGGTGCGCGGCAGGATCTTCTTGAAGTAGAACTGGGCTGTCTGGACCTTGGCCTTGTAGAAAGCCTCTTCCGTGGTACCGGCAGCAATCTTGTCCTGGGCGATCTTCGCCATCAGGGCCCAGAGATAGGCCAGTGTCACGTAGCCCGAGTAGTACATGTAGTCGACAGCGGCTGCGCCCACTTCATCCGGGTTCTGCATGGCCTTCATGCCGATCTTCATGGTCATGTCGCCCCACTCCTTGTTGAGGGCAGCCAGAGGAGCCACGAACTCGGCCATGGCAGCATTGCCCTCATTGGCGGCACAGAACTTGTGCACGATCTTCGTGAAGTTCTTCAGCATGCCACCCTGGGTCTGCAGCACCTTGCGGCCAAGCAGGTCGAGCGCCTGGATTTCAGTGGTGCCTTCGTACAGGCAGGCGATACGCGTATCACGCTGGATCTGCTCCATGCCCCACTCACGGATGAAGCCGTGACCACCGTACACCTGCACA
>CAYGBB010000397.1:0-2347 GCA_964347985.1 uncultured Moraxellaceae bacterium | reverse complement strand
AAACCGGACATGCCATGGGCGAGGACGATCGGGTATTTGGTCTGGGTGTAGTCAGAGATGGCCATGGCAGGGGCGGCCGCGGTAAGCGTGCCAAGGCCAAGGGCCAGAGTAGGAATGATACGGTTCATTGCAGCGTCCTCGTTATTGTATTTTTATGACTGCAGCATGCAGGCCCTGCCTACGAGGCGGCCTCTTGAGGTCATGTCCTTGCTCGACGACAAGCGTAGTCAAAGTGCCGACAAAGGGTTTATAACCAAAGCGGACATGCCCTATGGCGAAAAAGGACATCCCCGTTTTTTGGGAAGGAGGGCTTGGTGTCTGCCGCGCGGATAGAGGTATCGTCAGGGCCGGCCACACATGCAGCCTATAAAAACAACAACAGGTCATTGGCATCATGGGAAAGAGCGCACTACCCGAATCCAGCGAGTTTGTGTCGGTGGCCCTGGTGCGGCACTTTCTGGATCTCACGGCCTGGCAGGGGCAGCCGATAGCCCCGATCCTGGCGGCGGCTGATCTGACGCTGGAGGATCTCAACGACCATGAGGGCTGGTTGCCGGTGGCGCGTGCCAGGCTGATGGTGCATGCGGCGCTGGAGTTGAGTCAGGACCCCCTGTTTTACCTCAAGCTGTCGCAGCTCACCTTTCTTTCCGGCTACGGCATTGTCGGCTATCTGCTGGAGTCCTCACCGACCCTGAAGGATGCGATTCAGGCGCTGTTCCGCTATGAGCGGCTGATCAGCACCAATATCGCCAGCAAGCTGGAGTATCAGCCCGGCAAAGTGCTCTGGGCGTTCGAGTGCCGCACGGAGGATCCGGTGCTGGCGCGACAGATGACGGAGTTTCATACCGGTTGCCGCTATCTCTTCATGCTCATGGTTAACGAAAAACGATCAAGGATGGTGATGGCGGTGCATTTCCGGCATTCCGCACCGGAAAACCAGAACCTTCTGGAGGGGTACGGGAAGATATTCCGCTGTCCCGTGCTGTTTGACCAGCCGGAGTCGGCACTGGTGCTGACGCCACAGTCCCTGAGCCTGCCCTTGCGCCAGGTTGAGTTTGGTCTCAGGGAAACCCTGGAATCGCATGCCGACAAGAAACTGAAAGAGCTGATGTCGGCTGCGACGCTGGTCCCGCAGGCCAAGGCGCAGCTCCGGATGCTGTTGCAGGGGGGGCACGCGTCACGTGAGCAACTGGCCGAGCGCCTGGGCGTCAGCAGCCGGCACTTGCACCGGCAGTTGCAGGAGGAGGGCAGCAGTTACCGGGAGATTCTGGATGAGATCCGGCTGGAGATTGCCCGGCGGCAATTGAAAGAGCCTGGCAAGACGCTGGAAGAAATTGGCAGGCTGGTCGGTTTTGCCGATAGCCAGTCGTTCAATCGCTGGTTCCGCCAGATGACCGCACATACGCCAGGTGAATACCGGCTGAGTCAGAGTACTGATTCTGAGCCATGGTACTGATTAATGACGGCCTCCCCGCCTTTCCGGGTACCTACAGCCCGGCCTGTTTGATGGTTTTTTCCAGCCATTGCGGGTTGAAGCCTTCACCACGCTGGTAGCCGACATACAGGGTGGGGTAACCGCCAATGGCCAGCTCACTGATCATCCGCGGGCCTTCCGGATCTTTCTCGACGTCGATATCTGAAAACGCGATGCCGTTTGCATTCAGCCAGGCCCGTGTCTGTGTGCAGACACCGCACCAGTCGGTGCCATACAGCACGACACGGGGCCGGGTTGCACCGTGTTGGTTTGCACCCTGCGGGGTTGCATCATGAAAGTGGCGACGGATGAAATACCTCTCGCCCTCGGTCAACACCCCTTCTCCCATGATGGAGGCAAGGTGGCTGACGGTGGCCGCGTTGCTCATGTTGGGCAACAGCTCGGTGTTGTTGACGAGGATGCTGGGGAAGGTGTTGCTGCCGCCATGGTCACGGTAGCGGTCAAAGTCGGGCGTGCCCGGCCCGGTCAGCATGGTTTCGGTCACCGGTAACTGGCGCTGTCGCAAGTCCTGCAGCAGGGTGGCGCAAGGCGCGCCACACCCGGCAAAGGTGAACACCTCGATCGAGTTGACCGTGGCTGCATCAGGATGCAGGTAGCGCTGAACATGGCCAGTCAATTCGTGGCGATACTGGAACGCGGCAAGTGCAAGCAGCACAACCAGCCATATCATGCGCATTGGTAGGGAGTCCTCACGTTCGCCCGGGGCTGGATCAATCGTAAACAGTAGCGCTATTGTTGATGACGCGAACCCGCATGGCAAATGCAGCAAGGAGTTCCGGATGCGCCTGTTCTTTGCTCTCTGGCCGGCACCGGCCACCCAGCGTGCCTGGCATGATGAACTGGCACCCTTTC
>CAYGBB010000396.1:0-2354 GCA_964347985.1 uncultured Moraxellaceae bacterium | reverse complement strand
AGATTGCGGTGTTTGTGGACTTGCAGAAGCCGGACACTGGTGTGAAGGCTCCCGAGGCTGATGGTGCAGTGGTTGATCCACTGCTCCTGCGCCCGGTGGACGATCTGGAACTGACAGTTCGTTCGGCCAACTGCCTGAAGGCTGAAAATATTTACTACATCGGCGATCTGGTGCAGCGTACGGAAGTAGAACTGCTGAAGACGCCGAACCTGGGCAAGAAGTCGCTCACCGAGATCAAAGATGTGCTGGCCTCCCGTGGCCTGTCGCTCGGTATGCGTCTGGAAAACTGGCCTCCGGCCAGCCTGCGCAATGACGATCGTCTGAATTACCGCAGCCGTTGATCCGGTTGCCGATTTTTAGGAAGTTTAGCCATGCGTCATCGTAATAGTGGTGTGAAACTGGGCCGCAACAGCAGCCATCGTAAAGCCATGTTCCAGAATATGGCCATTTCGCTGCTGGAACACGAACTGATCCGTACCACTCTGCCCAAGGCGAAGGAGCTTCGTCGTGTGGCTGAGCCCCTGATTACGCTGGCCAAGGTTGATTCCGTCGCCAATCGTCGTCTGGCGTTTGCCCGTACACGTAACAAGGAAATCGTTGGCAAGCTGTTCACGATCCTTGGTCCGCGTTACAAGGCGCGTCAGGGTGGCTATCTGCGTATCCTCAAGGCTGGCTTCCGTCCGGGCGATGCTGCTCCGATGGCTTATGTCGAGCTCGTGGATCGTGAAATCGGTGCCAAGGCTGCTGTAGCTGCTGAATAAGAGCAGTTAATTCTGCTTCTGCAAAAACCGGGCTTTATGCCCGGTTTTTGTTTTGGTTGAAATCGTAACTGTTCTGTAGTCACTGTAGGATTTGTCTGCGGCGCTCAAACAGGCAGACAGCTGCGGCTGCCGCCACATTCAATGATTCGATACATGCTTCCATCGGGATATGAATTCGCCTGGTTGCCCGTGCAGCAAGCTCAGGTGAAATGCCGGCACCTTCGGCCCCGAGTGCCAGCACCAGACTGCCACGCAAATCTGTTGCGTAGAGTGACTCGGCTTCAGCAAGCGTGGTTATGGCGAGCGGACCGGTGAATGACTCAAGTGCTGTTCGGGGATCAATCCGCTCGTAAAGGCTGAGATGAAAGTGTGCGCCCATGGCCGCGCGCAAAACCTTGGGTGACCAGATATCGGCGCAGCCGGGGGTCAGCCAAACCTGATCGGCTCCGGCGGCGGCAGCGGTTCGCAGGATGGTGCCGACATTGCCCGGGTCCTGGATATTCTCCAGCAACAGACAAAGCCCATCGGTGCGTAGTGGTGTTGCTGCGGGCATGGCAATCACCGCCATTAATCCGGTACTGCTTGGCGCCTGCTCGATGGCCTTGAAAATATCGGATCCGAGCATGGTGATGGCAGTGTTTGTCTGCGCTAGCAGGGTTGATATTTCCTCTCTTGTTTCGAAGCCCTCACAAACCAGCATCTTCTCAAGCGGCCAGCCCGCAGCCAGTGCTGACTGTACGAGATGAGTGCCTACCAGGAGCGCCTGCTGGCTCTTGAGGCGATCACGCCGGCTCTCGGCAAGTTTTAGCAGGTGCTTTACCAGCGGGTTCTGTCGTGACCGAATAAATTCCATGTTCAGTAACCGCGTGCCAGTAAGGGCTTGAGGAATCGTCCGGTGTGGGAGCCCTTGTGTTTGGCAATGTCTTCCGGAGTGCCAGCAGCGATGATTTGGCCGCCACCATCGCCGCCCTCGGGCCCCATGTCGATGACCCAGTCTGCCGTCTTGATTACGTCGAGATTGTGCTCAATGACCACAATCGTATTGCCGTGATTGCGCAGGCGATGCAACACGGTGAGCAATTGCTGGATGTCATGGAAGTGCAAGCCAGTAGTGGGCTCGTCAAGAATATACAGGGTCTGGCCAGTGTCACGTTTGGATAGCTCGCGAGCTAGCTTGACGCGCTGGGCTTCCCCTCCTGACAGGGTTGTCGCGGCCTGGCCCAGCGTGATGTAGGAAAGGCCAACGTCAATGAGTGTTTGCAGTTTGCGAGCAAGTGCGGGGATGGCGTCGAAATATTCACGTGCATCCTCGACGGTCATGCTGAGGACTTCGGTAATGTTTTTGCCCTTGTAACGGATTTCAAGAGTTTCCCGATTGTAGCGCTTGCCCTTGCACACATCGCAGGGGACATAAATGTCGGGAAGAAAGTGCATTTCAACCTTGATGACACCGTCGCCCTGACAGGCTTCACAGCGGCCTCCCTTTACATTAAAGGAGAAGCGGCCGGGGCCATAACCCCGTGATCGTGCTTCTTGTGTGCCGGCAAAGAGTTCGCGTATGGGCGTAAAAATACCGGTATAAGTGGCAGGATT
>CAYGBB010000395.1:0-2360 GCA_964347985.1 uncultured Moraxellaceae bacterium | reverse complement strand
ACGGCAAGACCTTGAAGATCATGCCGGTGGACGGCGAGCCGCATAACGCCAAGGGCTTGATGGCTTATTTGATCAAGGATTGGACCAAGGGTCAGGCAGAGCAAGGCGGGTTGATCGACAAAAGAGTCGATTTGCTCGATCCTCCTCACAGGGCGCTCTCGAAGAGGTACTTCATTCCCAAGGAAAGCACACCACCGGGCGTCAAGGTTGTTGGCGGAGTCAAGGAAATTCACATGAAGGCCTTCAGCTACGGCTACATTCCACGCCAAGTGAGAGTGAACAAGGGCGACAAGGTGCGTTTGTTTGCGACCAACATCGACAAGGCGGCAGGTATCACCAAGAATCCTGACGTTACGATGGGGTTGACCATCTATGGTCCTTATGGTCAAAGATCCAATATGGATCTGCCGCGCGGCGTGACTGCAGTGCATGAGTTTACTGCGGATATAGCCGGTGAATATGAAATCTTCTGTACGCACTTCTGCGGGCCGTTGCATCTGGAAATGAGAGCAGCGTTCTTTGTTGACGATCCCAAGAAGGGGCCTTCCAATCTTGCTGTGGGTGACTATGCCGAAGCGCAAAAAATGCCAGGCTTGTTGGAAGAGGGTCAGCTAACAGTTGCGGAACGCGCCAAGGGTCTGTAATTGACTTTTCGTGCACAGATGAATTTAGGGAGATCGAAAATGAAGAATGCCAAGTTGAAAATAGGCCTGATCGCAATATCGAGTTTAGGCATGGTGTGGGGAAGCTCGTCGGCTTTTGCTGCTGAGAAGGAGCTTCGGTGCAAGGCAGGCGGAGTGAAGGTGGAGTGCCCTACCATAACTGAAGCGGAAGCGAAAAAGGCAGCGGCCAATTTCTTGAAAGAAGCCGATGATATGGGTGAGGGCAAAGGCGGCAGCACCTATGGTATCGCGCCGTTTGATTACCTGACCGGCGTAGGCAAGCGTGCCGACTCCGACACCAAGACTTACAAAACCTCCAGCGGTTATGCGCTTAATGAGAAGCAGACTCATGCCGCAAACAAGACGGAATTGTGGGATCGGGTGAAAAAGCCTTCGTCTGATGGCGTGTCTGATAAAAGCGTGTATGACCAGTGGGCAAACAACTGGTCTCCGAAGTTCGGTGAAACGAAGGTTGCAGGCGCCGATCCGACTCAAGGAAAATCGTATTATTATGCTTACTGTATTGCCTGCCACGGCTGGTTGATGCACGGTGACGGACCTAATGCCGCCGAGTTGAACCCGAGGCCAAGGACGCTGACACGTGGCGAATACATGCAAAAGAAGACCAATCTTGAGTTGTTCAGGGTAATCAAGGGTGGCGGCGAGGCTGTATCGCTGTCTTCTTCTATGCCCAACTGGGGTAACGTGTTGCAGGATCAGGATATCTGGAATATTGTCGCCTTTATCCGGGCCATGCAGGATGTTCCGCCACCGAAGAGCGTGGAAGAATATCTCAACCCTAAATCGACCTTCAAGCCGATCAAGGGCGATGTGGATGCAATGACTGCTTCGAAGAGCAAAGACTTCAAAGAGATGCAAGAGGAAATTGAGTCTGACATGACTGGACGCGCTCCAGGTTCTGAGCTGGTTGGTGGTGGTTTTGTCAAGGGCGGCAACAGGGCTGCTCCGACTGAAGTCGCAGTGAAAGTTAAATAAGAGTTTTTCATATCGAAAGTTCACCTGAATGTTGAGGTGCATGAGTAGGTTTGTAATTCTGAACCTGTAGTAAGAGATAGTTTGGGCGAGGTATACTTGCGGATGAAAATCCGGGGGTATACCTCTCTCGTTTTGTGGTACCCGAAAAATTCTTCTTTTTTCAAAACCATCGGTGCCTGAATTTACCGAATGGTTCGCAGATATGCGTATTAATACTCTCAAGATTTGAAGCACAAGAGGTAAATCACACATGACGTCCCCAGTTTCTTTGGCCGTTGCTGAAGAGCCACAACTATCAGCTACCCCCCGTTTCTATCAGCGTATCCTGATTGCGCTCGATTCTTCCGACCATGCTAATGCTGCCTTGCGAAGCGCAACGGAACTAGCGGACTTGGTAGACGCCCCGGTAATTACCGGCACTCATGTGTATGCCGCGAGGCTGCACGACATGCGCTTTCGCCAGATGGAAGGCGGCTTGCCCGAGCAGTTCAGGCAGGAAGAGGAGCTGGAGCGCCAGAGGGATGTACACGATGACCTGATTACCCGAGGTTTGTCGATTATTACCGACTCTTACCTTGATCAGGCAGCAACTGAATGCGGGCGGCTCGGAATCAGCTTCAAGCGCAGTTCCTTGGAAGGAAAAAATTACCGTGCGCTCACAGATGAAACCAATTCAGGTGCTTATGACCTGCTCGTTATGGG
>CAYGBB010000394.1:0-2361 GCA_964347985.1 uncultured Moraxellaceae bacterium | reverse complement strand
TCCCCACCCCAAATGACCAGACAAATGCCTGTTTTACAGAGGGCATATGGCCGGCCTGTTCCTTTTTTGCCAAGATGGGCGCTTACGGCAGCCCTGCCTTGTGAATATGACCATGCCCTTGCGCCCCTTGCTGCCCCTTTGCTGCCTGCTGGTCCTGGCCGGATGCGCCAGCCGCGCCCCGCTGCCCGCAGCGAATCCGCCCGCTCCCGTTGCCGCGGTGAATCCGCCGGAACCGGTCTACAGCTCATTCCCGGTATCAACCCTGGAAAGCCTGCTGCTCGCCGAGTTCGCCGGACACCGGCAACGGGCCGACATTGCTTTTGCCGGATACACCCAGCAGGCACTGGCCACCCGCGACCCGGGTGTGGTCGCCCGCGCCAGCACCATCGCGCAGTACCTGAACCAGCCTCAAAGTCTCGAGTTATCGCGGCTCTGGACCGAAGTGGAGCCGGACAGTGCCGAGGCCTGGTACCTGCTGGTCGTGAGCAGCCTGCGCCAACAGAAATTCGAACAGCTCATGCCGGCGCTGGACCGCTTGCTGGTCCTGCAGCCCGAGGCCGATCTGGAACAGATGTTTCTGTCCGCCGTGCCTGCCACTCCCGCCGGACGTGAAGGCCTGCTGAACGCACTGGACGGGGTTGAACAAAAACACCCGGACAGCCCGCACATTTACTTTGCCCGTGCACTGGTACTCACCCAGGCCGGCACACCCGAGCCCGCCCTGACGCTTGCCCGCAAGGCCCGCCAGCTTCGCCCGCAAAGCATCCAGATCACCCTGCTGGAAGCCAAGCTGCTGGCTGACCTGGGAAAAAATGACGAGGCCGCCCACCTGCTGGCCGGAGCAGTCAGGTCCCGGCCCGACAGCCAGAGCCTGCGCCTGAACTATGCCCGCACCCTGGTCCGGACACATGACATGAAAGGTGCCGAACGCGAGTTTGGCACCCTGGTGGACAAGCACCCCGACGACGACAGCCTGCGCCTCGGCCTGGCCCTGATCGCCTTTGAAAACAAGAATGATGTGCTGGCGCAGAGCGAACTGGAAATCCTGACGGACAGCGAAGAACACGCCGACGAAGCCTTCTTCTATCTGGGCAAGCTGGCACAGCGGCAGGGCAAGAGTGATGCCGCCATTGCCGCCTACGAGAATGTACCGCCAGGCCAGCACTATCTGGCAGCCATGGCCGAAATCAGCCATCTGCTGGTTCAGCTGAAGCAACCGGACGAATCCCGGCGCCGCTTTGCCGAAGCCCGTACCCGCCTCCCTGACCTGCGCATTCCCCTTTATCAGCTGGAAGCGGAGTTGTTCAGCCACCGCAAGGATTACGCGGGTGCTCGCGCCCTGCTTGATGAGGCCCTGCGCCTGACGCCTGGCCAGACCCAGTTGCTGCTCAGCCGTGCACTGGTGGCCGAGCGTCAGGACCAGCTGGCCCAGTTCGAGACGGATATTGCCGAGGTGCTGCGCGCCGAGCCCGATAACGCCAGCGCCCTCAACGCCCTGGGGTATACGCTGCTGGAACGCACCAGCCGGACCGATGAGGCAGAGGCCTATATACGCCGCGCCTACAGCCTGAAGCCGAATGACCCTGCCATCCTGGACAGCCTGGCCTGGGTCAAGTTCCGGCGCGGCGACATTGAAGGCGCCCTGACGGACCTGCGCCGCGCCTATGCCATCTACCCTGATGACGAGATTGCCGCTCATCTGGGCGAGGTGCTCTGGGTGCACGGTCAGCGTGAAGAGGCACGGCGCCTGTGGAGCGATTCCCTGCGCCAGCACCCCGACAGCGACCACATTCCCCGTACCCGCCTGCGGCTCGACCCGTGATTCTGCGATTCCTGCTCCTTCTGGCCATGGCAGGCCTGACCGCCTGTGCCAGCCGCCCCCTGGCACCGGTCCCTCTCGATCCGTCCACCCTTACCCACTGGCTGGCCGAAGGCAAGATGGGCCTGCGCGTGGCGAACAGCGGCGGCAACCTCTATTTCACCTGGACCCAGGAAGGCGAGCACTACACGCTGGCGCTCTCCGGGCCCATGGGTGCCGGCCGCACTGAACTGGCGGGCGGCCCCGACGGCGTCATCCTGCGCAATGGCGAGCTGGGCGACATCAGCGCCAGTTCCCCTGAAGTCCTGCTGGAGGCCGTAACCGGCTACAGTGCCCCCATCTCCCACCTTGCCCACTGGCTGAAGGCAGAGCCCGCCACCCCTGATGCCCGCGTCGAGCGCGACGCCGGGGGCCGCGCCGTGCAAATCAGCGAGGACGGCTGGATCGCTGCCTTTTCAGTGTGGGATGACACCTATCCGGCCTTGCCCCGGAAAATCCTCATTACCGGCCCCGACACCCGCATGACCGTGGTGATCTCGCGC
>CAYGBB010000393.1:0-2367 GCA_964347985.1 uncultured Moraxellaceae bacterium | reverse complement strand
CACAACAACACGTCGCTGGCGCAGGAACACCGCCATTGTTGCCACCGTCGCATTATCATGCTTGCCCAGCAGCTGCTTGATCAGCATATGGGTTGTGCCCTTCAGCAAGCCCAGCAGGGTATGCAGGATGCCCGCACTCTCCCCACCGCTGAATCGCTCCATCATGTCCTCAACAGTGTTCTTGAGGATGGCATCCGCTGTTTCCAGCGATACACGGGTATGCAGCTCGTGTTGCGGTGCGCTAACACCAGAGTCCAGATTCCGGAGCAGCTCGTCGATACCGTTCTGGGTGGCATCATCAAGCTTGAAAGCAAAGTACGTAGTCATGGTGGCATCCTGTCAGACAATTCAGCCCGGCATTGTCCGTATCGTCCGTGTACTTGGCAAGCACCTTGTAAGGCCTGCCGCTGACTTTGCCGCCACGACAGGGTTGCGGTTGCCTACTGTCTGAACAGACGGACATCCAGTGGCTGACTGGCCACATTGGACCTGAACGGGTTGATATCCAGCCCTCCCCGACGTGTATAACGCGCATACACAGTCAGCTCAGTCGGCTGACACTGGCGGAGTGTGTCCATGAAGATACGTTCTACACATTGCTCGTGGAAATCGGGGTGGTTGCGAAAGGACACGATATAGGCCAGAAAACCTGCGTGATCGATGGCTGGCCCCTTGTATTGCAGCATGACACTGCCCCAATCCGGCTGATGGGTGACCGGACACAGGCTACGCAACAGCTGGGTATTGATGGTCTCGCTGACAATACGCGTCGGATCAGCATGAAGATGCGACGCATCCAGAACAAACTCCGCGCACGACAGGGGCAGTGTATCCAGACAAGTGCCCGGTAACTGTCCCATCCGCAATGCCGCCGGGTCATCGGGCAACAGCAGGCGAATCTGCACCGTTGCTGCTGCCACCCTGGATAGATCCACTTCAACCCGCTGTACAAAATCCGCCTGATTCGGAAAACGCTCGAAATTGAGCGAATTGAAATAGAGCTTCAGTGATTTTGACTCAATCAGAAAAGGAGATGTGGCCGGCACACGAATCTCGGCCACGGCAATCAGCGGCTTGCCTGCTGCATCCAGCCAGGACACCTCGTAATGGGTCCAGATATCCACCCCGTGAAACGGCAGTGAATCCCCAACCAGTCCCAGGGCAGCACGACCATCCTGACGAGGAATGGGGAAAAGCACTTCCGGTGCATAGCGGACCGGGTAATCCGTCTGCTGCCCCAGAAGCGTATCTGTTGGTGATGCTGTCCCGTGCGGGGGGATGGTCATTTCATTTTCTCCTGCACCATCACTCTCGGATACCGGTGCCATTATTGAGCAAACGCAAGGCGAATATATAAAGTGCGGCAGCCACGACAGTAATCATCAGCAGTGACACATACACATTCACGTCACTGACACCCAACACTCCATAACGAAAGGCATTCACCATGTAGACAATCGGGTTGAGCAGGGAAACGCCCTGCCAGAATGCGGGCAACATGTCGATCGAATAGAAAACGCCACCGAGATAGGTCAGTGGCGTCAACACGAATGTTGGCACAATCGAAATGTCATCAAAGGACTTCGCATAGACCGCATTGATGAAGCCGCCCAGGGAAAAGAGCACGGCGGTCATGGTGACGGTATAGATAATGATAAAGAAGTGATGGATATGCAGATCCGTGAAGAAAAGGGATAGCAAGGTCACAATGAAGCCGACCGCCACACCGCGCGCCACACCGCCGAGCACATAGCCGAGCAGGATGATGTTGTTAGGCACGGGCGAAACCAGTAATTCCTCGATACTGCGCTGAAATTTGGCGCTGTAGAAGCTGGACACTACATTGGAATAGGCATTGGTAATCACTGCCATCATGATGAGGCCTGGAACAATGTATTGCATGTAGTCGAAGCCGCCCATTTCACCAATGCGCGAACCCACCAGATTACCGAAAATAATGAAATACAGGCTCATGGTAATGGCCGGCGGCAGCAGGGTTTGCACCCAGATACGGCTGAAGCGGCGGATTTCCTTGAGCAGGATGGTGTTGAGTGCAATCCATATCCGGGAGCTATTCATGTCAATTACCCCCCACTGGAGCAGTTTTCAGGTTTTTTTCTACGAGGGAAACAAACAGCTCTTCAAGACGGTTAGCCTTGTTACGCATGCTCAACACACTGATCCCCAGGGCTTCCAGCTGGGCAAAGACGCCATTCAGTGACTGGGTTTTTTCAACATCCACTTCCAGCGTCATCGAATCCGTCTGGCGCAGGAAATAACCTTTCAATACCGGTAGCTGCAAGAGTGGTTCACGCAAATCCAGAATGAAGGTTTCCACATGCAACTTGGCCAGCAATGACTTCATGT
>CAYGBB010000392.1:0-2369 GCA_964347985.1 uncultured Moraxellaceae bacterium | reverse complement strand
GTGCACACGATGCCCCTTGAGTGCGCAATCAATGCCGAGCTTTCCCTTGTCCTGCCACTCAGTCGATGCAGCAAAACCGTTCTGCATCAGCCAGGCTCGCTCCGCGTCATCAATCTCTGACTCCTTCACCAGAAAGCGGAACCGGGCCAACACGTTTTCACGCTTGTCGACGCTCAGCCACAAGAGATTGGTTGTCCAGTCGACGCTGGATTGGTAGGGCCCCTGTTGCAGCGCCCGGAATGATGCAGGCACGTCATCCAGCACGTAGTGGTAGTGCTGGCCGACCAGCACGACAGGGCCGCCTTCCTGGCCGGAAAATGTAATCAATCGGTCGGTGTAGGTGGGAGGCTTCTTTATGTAGTCCAGTGTCTGACAGCCCGTAAGCGCTATCGATAATGCGAAAAGCAACACTCTGATACCGATCGGCATGCCTATGTCCCTTTAATCCTTTTCGGTCCGAGCCTGATAGGGTGGTCTATTGTGCCTGTAACCGCTTACCCAGCGCATCCTTGAAGCTCTGTTCCAACGGCTCCACCGCCAGCCAGCGCCCGATTTCGTCGGGATCACGGAAGGATTTGTCGTTGTAAACCTGCCAGAGGCGCGTGAGGGTCGCAAAGGGCCAGGGCCTGTCCAACAGACGGCACGCATCCCCCATTGCCATTTCACCCGGCTTCATCACCCGGTAGTACCAGCCAACGCATCCGCTGTCCTGAAGAAACTTCGCCACGCCTCGGGCATTCAGTTGTGCATCGATTTTCCAGCAGGGGCGACGCGGCCGTGTCACTTGCAACTGCACGGTGCCGATTTGGTAGATATCGCCCACGCAAACATCGGATTCTTCCATGCCGGAAACGATCAGGTTCTCTCCCAGCATGCCTTCGTAGAGGGTTACGGCCGGAAATGCCGCTTGGATCAGGCGATAGGCTTTCTCCGGCATCTGGTGAATCGCCTGCAGTTGTCCGCCATGAAAAAAATGGTCCGCTTGCTCATCCCCCACACATCCGGTCGAGGTGACGATGACTTTCTCCACGGCGTATTTATTGATGGCACTCGTCTGCTCTCTGGCAAAGGGCATGGCTTCACCGATCTGCAGTCGGCGGACAGTTCCCTTGAGCGCTGCGTCATCCATCTTCAGCTCCCTCTTTTTATTTTCCGCAAACACCTGCTACAGATGCTTGTCCAGCGCGACCAGGAATTCTGCCAGCTTTTCACTCATGCCTTCACGTTCAGCCCATGCGGCAACATCATCCCGGTCGAACGCACGACACTCGGCCACCCATACTGCCTGTTGCAAGGCCTGCCGGTCCTTCCAGTGAAAGAACGCCGCCAGACGATCCTTGATGCAGTCAGTCGGCGTCAGCAAGGTCAACACTCCAGTATCCGTCTCCACCTGGTTGAGTTCATGCACCGGGCCATCGCCGATGGCCAGCGGCCCGGTTGGAAACTCCAGAAACCAAGCTGACTCCGGGTGCACGAAATAGCGGTTTTCCTCCACAAAGCCGATCTCGGCCAACGCCTTGTGTAGCATTGTTCGCTTGGTGTGGTAACGCTCGACGAAATCCAGATCTGCCGTCTGGTAATGATTGTCGCTGTAGATCGAGACACAGCTACCACCCACCAACACAACGGGAATGTCATGGCGCTGCAAGTGGCTGCACACGAAGGCAGCCAGCTCCTGCAGGCTCATTTCTGCAATTGTCTTCATAAGGCCAGCGGCTTGCCGGTGCGGCGCGGACGGCGGCGGTTATCCCGCAACCACGCCTGCTCCTCAGGCGGATAAAACTCCAGCGCACGCGCTAGCAGGGGCTTGAGCTCTGCCAGAAAGGGATAACGGGGATTCAGGGCATAAACGCGGGTGCGGCCCTGTGGCTCACACCAGATGACGCCAGACGCCTCCAGCGCCTCCAACTGGTTCTGGATAGGCGTGACACTGGTCGCAAACGCCTCGGCAATCTCGCGCGCATAGCCACGTTCGCGGGCATAGAGGTATATGAGTACCCGCTCCTTGCTTGTAGTCCCCAGCAATGGCTCCAGCATGACAACCCCGAATAAAACCTGACTATTAGGCTTTATAAACCAATAATTAGGCCATTTAAACCACTTTCTGGTTCATTTCGGGCTGCATCACAAAACAGGGCAACCTCACGGATACAGCAATTCCCCCACGCCCATCTTGATTACATGACCGCCAATGCGACAGCGCACTTCCTTGCCCGGGCGCTTGTCGAATTCGGCGTGCAGGATGCTTTTGCGCGTGGTTTCGCTGCCGCGATCCATGGAAAAGGTGTGGGTGCCCGGGGCGGTATCGGCTTGCTCCGCGAGGTAGGCAATGAACTCCGGCATGACGCCGCCAATGGGCGGGAATACAT
>CAYGBB010000391.1:0-2374 GCA_964347985.1 uncultured Moraxellaceae bacterium | reverse complement strand
CGGAAAAGGCCCCGGACGTGCCGACCTACCTCGAACTGACCTACGAGCGCGGCGATATTGTCGCCATCAACGGTGAGCGCATGAGTCCGGCCACCGTGCTGACCTACTTGAACAAGGTCGGTGGCGAGAACGGCATCGGCCGTCTCGACCTGGTGGAAAACCGTTACGTGGGCATGAAGTCCCGCGGCTGCTACGAAACCCCGGGCGGCACCATCATGATGAAGGGCCACCGCGCCATCGAGTCCATCACGCTGGACCGTGAAGTGGCCCACCTGAAAGACGAGCTGATGCCCAAGTACGCCAGCCTGATCTACAACGGCTACTGGTGGAGCCCGGAGCGCCAGATGCTGCAGACCATGATCGACGAGTCCCAGGTCAACGTGAACGGCGTGGTGCGTTTGAAGCTGTACAAGGGCAACGTCATCGTGACCGGTCGCAAGTCCGACAGCTCGCTGTTCGATACCCGCATCTCCACGTTTGAAGATGATGGCGGCGCCTACAACCAGAAGGATGCTGAAGGCTTCATCAAGCTCAACGCCCTGCGCATGCGTATTGCTGCCAACAACGGCCGCAAGCTGCTGAAGTAAGGCGGTACAGCCTTTTGGTGTGAGCAAACGGGTCGCCAAGTGCGGCCCGTTTGCATTCTGGCTATCGCGCTGTGGTGGTTGTCCCGGGCAGTTATGCTAGCCTCGCTGCGGTCATGAGGGGAATCAGGAAATGAGTGAGGCGGTAGATCCACGAGAGGAAAGCCTGCGCCTGCTGGCAACACTGGTGCTTGAGCTGGGCAGCGAGGAAGAGGGGCGTTCCCGCAAGGCGGGCGGACCACGCTCGTTTGCCCGAACGCAAATCCTGATTCATGCCATGTCGGTATTCAACCAGCAGGGGCTGGAAGAAACATCTGTGCAGGATCTGCTCAATGCCGCGAATATTTCCCGCAGGACCTTTTACAAGTATTTCACCAGCAAGCTTGATGTACTCGAGAGTATCTTTGTGCTGGCATCAAAGGTCATGCTGGCCCGTTTTGAAGCGGAGTTGCCGGCCACCCGCACGCGTGATGACCTGCTTGCCCGCTTTGTGCATATCTATTTCGATTACCAGTTCAGTGTGGGCAAGATCGTCGGCATGATGCTGGAGGAGTCCCTGCGTTCGGCCTCGCCACTGGCTCCGCACCGGCAGCGTATGCATGACAAGGTGGTGGTGCTGTTGCAGCGCGAGTTCTCGCGGTTGGGATTGCCGGCACAGGAGTACTGGCGGCTGATGGGGTTGCTGTGGGCGCTGGAAGGCGCCTCCATGCACCTGTTGACGAATCCGGCCCACCCTGTTGATGATGTAGAGGCCTGCCGTCGTGGGATGCTGGCTCTCTGGCAACAGTCGGTCACGGCCTGAGTGGCCAGTGGTTTCAATGAATATGGTGAATGAATCATGACCAGTACCGATGGCGCCCAGGTGCCGGATAGCAAAGTCGAGAATGTGATTGGCGAGCGCTTCATTATCTGCCGGATGAAAACCGGGGAAATGCGGATTGTGCGCCTGCAGATCGGCTTGCCATTGCCGCTGAATGAAGAAGGAACCAGCTGGGAGTGCGAGGTGGCGCTGGCCGGCCTGTATCCCGGAATGCCCAGGGTGCCGGGAGTGGATTCCATGCAGTGCCTGAATCTGGCCATTGGCCTCATCCGTCAGGCGCTGGAAAAGTTCATGGAAAACGGGGGCCAGATTTACTGGCGTGACGGCTCTGGCCCGATTGGCCTGATGGATCTTTTTTCCTGATGAATGATGCGTTGTTGCCCGGGCGCTATCGCCATTACAAGGGAAAAGAATACGCGGTTATTGGTATTGCACGGCACTCCGAAACCGAAGAGCCAATGGTGGTTTACCAGACGCTCTACGGTAGTTTTGACTGGTGGGTGCGACCGCTGTCGATGTTTCTGGAGTCCGTCAGCGTTAACGGAGAAAGCTGCCCACGGTTTGCCTATGTTGGTCCGCTGCCCGGAGCAGCATTACCTGTGCTGGGGAGAGAAACAGAATGAGATTGCTGCATACCATGCTGCGTGTGAGCAACCTGGAGCGCTCACTGGAGTTTTATACCGATGTGCTGGATATGCGTGTTTTACGGCGCAAGGACTATCCGGACGGGCGATTCACCCTGGCCTTTGTGGGTTATCAGGATGAGTCCGAGGGTGCCGTGCTGGAGCTGACGCATAACTGGGATACGGATCATTACGAGCTGGGTACGGCATATGGCCATATCGCAGTCGAAGTGGACGATGCGGCGGTGGCCTGTGCGCGTGTTGCCGAGCGTGGAGGCAAGGTGACCCGTCCTGCCGGTCCGATGAAGCACGGCACCACGGTGATTGCCTTTGTGGAGGACCCGGAC
>CAYGBB010000390.1:781-2378 GCA_964347985.1 uncultured Moraxellaceae bacterium | reverse complement strand
TTCTTTATGCGTCCGGCAGGGCGTACTCACATGAAGTCGGGGATTGATATGCGCGCTATCGGTGCCACAAACCTCCTGCTTGGCGTGCTGGCCTTCGGGTTAGCGATTGCAGTGATGCTGCCGGGATTAGGCGGCGGTTTTCTATTTGACGACTACCCCAATATCGTTGAAAACGAAACGGTTCATCTCCGCACTTTGAGTCTCGAGGCGCTGCGGGAAAGTCTGTCCGGGCCGGCAGCGGGGCCACTAGGGCGACCTGTAAGCGTGTTGAGTTTCGCGCTGACCCATTATTTCTTTGGCCTTGATCCATTTGCGTTCAAGGCGATCAATCTCGCTATCCACGTTATCAATGGCCTGCTCGTGGCCTGGCTCGTGACTCTACTGCTGCGAACCTTGCGTGGCGTACCGCTTTCCGAAAAAGGCAGTGCCTGGCTACCGCTGTGGGTGGCCGCAATCTGGCTGGTGCATCCCATCAACATCATGCCCGTGATGCTGGCCGTGCAGCGGATGACCCTGCTGTCGGGGATGTTCATGCTGCTGGCGCTCATCGGCCACCTGAAAGCCGTGTCGACGCCCCCCGAAAAAAACGCAAAATTGGCCTGGTTCACGGCAAGCTGGCTGGTCTTCTGGCCACTGTCGGTATTGAGCAAGGAAACGGGGCTGCTTTTTCCGCTCTATGTCCTGGCAATCACGCTTTTGTCTCAGTCGGCATCGGTTTCACCTCCGCGAAAAAAATCGTGGGTAGTACCCGCATCGGTTTTCTCTCTGTTGGTCATTGCCCTGGTTATGCTGTCATTCCTTGGCTGGGGCTGGCTGGATGCCGCCTATGCAATGCGCCCGTTCTCGCTGGCCGAACGCCTCATGACCGAAGCCCGTGTGCTGTGGTTCTATGCAGCCCAAATCGTTATTCCCGACCCAGAATCTTTTGGCCTCTACCTTGACGACTTTAGCTTATCGACGGGGCTTTTAAGCCCCCCCACAACGCTGTTTTCCATCGTCGGCTGGGGCACCGGCATCCTGGCGATAGGGTACTGGCGGCATCGCCAACCGGTTCTGTGCTTTGCGGCGGCCTGGTTTCTCGTTGGACATAGCCTAGAATCCACCTTTCTGCCCCTCGAAATTGCCCACGAATACAGAAATTACCTGCCTTCGATCGGCCTGATTCTTGGTGTCGGGTATCTGGGGGCAACCGTTCTGCAAAAGCTAAAGCTGGACCATCGTTCACAGACAGTCGGACTGGTCGCAATTATTCCCGTGTTGATCCTTGCGCTATTCACCTGGATGCGCGCAGATCAGTTGGGAAACCCATTGGTTGGAACTCAAATTGAAGTCGCGCATCACCCGCAATCGGCACGCGCTAACTATACCGTAGCACTGACACTGATCCAGTCCGGCTACGGCGATGCGGGCGATCCGCTCGGCGGACACCATGTTCGCTATCATTTGCAGCAGGCGGGAGCAGTGGACTCCTCTTTCAAATATGGCTACCTGGGCCTAATTGCCTGGGCCTGCGCTTCGGGGAGGTCGGTGGAAAGGCCATGGATTGATGAATTAGCTCACCGGCTTGAACATAAGCCATTTGCACCACGGGATCGCG
>CAYGBB010000390.1:0-771 GCA_964347985.1 uncultured Moraxellaceae bacterium | reverse complement strand
CGCGAAACTACCTGGAGAGGGCGTCAGCCATTTCGCCCGAAAACATCACACTAAGCCGGAGGCTTAACAGCTTCGGATTCCCGAATCCTGCAACCAAATGAGCATTCAACCAGCACGGGCATATTCTTTTCCTCAGGTATGGGACAATACACAATTCGAGAAATTCAGATGACATGCTTCCGGAAATCAGTGTGAAACAAGAGCTGCTTAGCATCATCCTCCCCGCCCGCAACGAGGCTGCCGGTTTGCGCCGCCTGCTGCCGGAGCTGGTAACGCTATTACCCGATGCAGAAATCATCGTCGTCAACGATGGCTCGGACGACGACACCTTGTCCGTGTGCGAGGCATTCCCCGTGCGGGTGATCAGCCACCCCTACCCCAAGGGCAACGGAGCAGCGGTCAAATCCGGGGCACGGGCTGCGAATGGCGACGTGCTGATATTCATGGACGCCGATGGCCAGCACAAACCGGAGGATATTCCCCGGCTGCTGGAGCGACTCGGCGAGGGCTACGACATGGTAGTCGGGGCGCGCACCAGCGGCTCTCAGGCCGGCATGCATCGGGCCATGGCCAACGACATCTTCAGCCGTTTCGCCTCCTGGATGGTGCAGCAACCCGTGGAGGACCTGACTTCGGGTTTCCGAATAGTCAAGGCAGACAAATTCCGTAAGTTCCTCTACCTCCTGCCAAACGGCTTTTCCTACCCGACCACCATCACCATGAGCTTTTTCCGTGCAGGGTTCGACGTCAGCTACGTGCCTATCCACACGC
>CAYGBB010000389.1:0-2390 GCA_964347985.1 uncultured Moraxellaceae bacterium | reverse complement strand
TCTGCCCGCCAGAATATTGAACGTCATTTCCGAGAACGAACAGGCTCACAAGGCCCGTCACTCATGCTGGCTGCCGCACAGGGCAGCACCGGCCCCAACGAGGAGTAACCATGACTGCAAAACTCACTGCCGGCGCACGTTTCCGCCAGGCCATTGCCACTGAAAAACCCCTGCAGGTGATGGGCACCGTTAATGCCTATGCCGCCATGATGGCGACCCAGGTTGGCTATCGTGCCATTTATCTTTCTGGCGCAGGAGTGGCCAACTACTCTTATGGCCTGCCTGATCTTGGGATTACTTCTCTGGATGACGTGCTGACCGATGTCCGTCGTATTACGGCAATGGTTGAAACACCTCTGCTGGTGGATATCGATACGGGTTGGGGCGGGGCCTTCAACATTGCCCGTACCATCAAGGAAATGACCAAGGCGGGTGCGGCCGCTGTTCATATCGAAGACCAGGTGGCGCAGAAACGTTGCGGTCATCGCCCGAACAAGGAAATTGTTCCTGTCGATGAAATGGTTGATCGCGTAAAGGCGGCTGTTGATGCCAAGACCGACGAAAGCTTTGTGGTAATGGCGCGTACCGACTCGCTGCAGAAAGAAGGTCTTAATGGCGTTATCGATCGTATCGGCGCTTATGTTGATGCCGGTGCCGATGCCATTTTTGCCGAAGCCATGACCGATATCACCATGTACCGCAAGGTGTGTGATGCCGTGAATGTTCCGGTACTGGCCAATATTACCGAGTTTGGTGATACCCCGTATTACACGACCCAGGAACTGGGCGAGCAGGGTATTGCCATGGTGCTGTACCCGCTGTCAGCGACGCGTGCCATGCAGAAGGCAGCTCTGGCTGTGTACGAGGCCGTTCGCAAGGAGGGCACCCAGGTAAACGTGCTGGACCTGATGCAGAAACGCAAGGAACTGTACGAGTTTCTGAATTACCACAGCTACGAAGACAAGATCGATCAGCTGTTTGCCAAAAAGTAATCTTCGATTTCTGCATCCGTTCAGGAGAAAAAAACGCATGAGCACTACACCAGAGACCACCACCGCTGGCTTCAAGCCAAAGAAATCAGTTGCCCTGTCCGGCACGGCAGCAGGCAACACAGCCCTGTGCACCGTCGGCCGCACCGGCAACGATCTGGCCTACCGTGGCTATGACATTCTGGATCTTGCGGGCACCAGTGAGTTTGAAGAAATTGCCTATCTGCTGGTGCACGGCAAGCTGCCAAACGCAGCCGAGCTGGCAGGCTACAAGGCCAAGCTGAAGTCGCTGCGTGGTTTGCCCGCTGCCCTGATGACGGCTCTTGAGCAGTTGCCTCCGTCTGCTCATCCGATGGATGTAATGCGTACAGGCGTATCCGTGCTGGGCTGCCTGACGCCTGAGAAGGATGATCACAATCACCCGGGTGCCCGTGACATTGCCGACAAGCTGATGGCCTCGCTGGGTTCGATGCTGCTGTACTGGTACCACTACAGCCATAACGGCAAGTGCATCGATGTAGAAACCGATGACGACTCCATTGGCGGTCATTTCCTGCACTTGCTGCACGGTGAGGCACCCCGTGACAGCTGGGTGCGTGCCATGCATACCTCGCTGATCCTGTACGCCGAGCACGAGTTCAATGCCTCGACCTTCACCTCGCGTGTGGTCGCCGGTACCGGCTCCGACATGTTCTCCGCCATCTGTGGTGGCATCGGCGCGCTGCGTGGCCCGAAGCATGGTGGTGCCAATGAAGTCGCTTTCGAAATCCAGAAGCGCTACGACAACCCTGATGAAGCAGAAGCTGACATCCGTGCCCGCGTTGAGAAGAAGGAAGTGGTTATCGGCTTCGGTCATCCGGTTTATACCGTGAGCGATCCACGCAACAAGGTCATCAAGGAAGTGGCTCGCCAGCTGAGTGCCGAGCAGTCAAACATGAAGATGTATGACATTGCCGAACGCCTGGAATCGGTCATGCAGGAAATCAAGAAAATGTTCCCGAACCTCGACTGGTTCAGCGCTGTCAGCTACCACATGATGGGTGTTCCGACTGCCATGTTCACGCCGTTGTTCGTGATTGCCCGTACGGCTGGCTGGTCTGCTCATGTGATCGAGCAGCGCATCGACGGCAAGATCATTCGCCCGAGCGCCAACTACACTGGTCCTGAAGACCAGAAGTTTGTGCCGCTGAAAGATCGCAAGTAACAGGACTGCACGTCATCGCATAAGTATCATGACTCCCTCTTCGCGAAGAAGAGGGGGGCTTTTCGGGATTGTCAAAAATGAATACCCAATTTCGCAAGAACCTTCCAGGTACCAAGCTCGATTATTTCGATGCCCGTGCCGCAGTGGAAGCCATCAAGCCAGGCTCATGGGCCGGCCTGCCGTACACGGCACGTGTG
>CAYGBB010000388.1:0-2402 GCA_964347985.1 uncultured Moraxellaceae bacterium | reverse complement strand
GGATTATAGAGACGCTCAACGGCATCAAGAGCCCGCACACGAAACGACTTGGCCAGCATTTTTGGAGAGTAGCGGTCGACCAGCGTTTTCTTGAGCAGCGGCGCAGCTTCTTCCATGATCTGGAAGTCCGGATCGATCAGGCGCCCGAAGCCCTCCAGTGTTACGCAGGCCTTTACCAGCAAGGTGATATCGCTGGGCAGGCGTACGGCATGATTACGCAGGATGGAGGCCACATCATTGAGCAGGGAAGTCACGTCCAGCTCACTGATCGGCACGCCGTCAAACCGCTCCAGCAGGCTGCTCACTTCTGCATTGAGTGCTTCACGATTGACATAACGCCCTCCGGCCCACTCGATCAGGACCAGCGTGGCGTTTTCCGGTTCCTGCATCAACACGCAACGAATCAGGCGAATGAGCTGGTCACGCCGGGTTGGCGTCAGTCGCCCCACCATGCCGAAGTCGAGCATGGCAATCCGATTGCCCGGTAAAATGATGAAGTTGCCCGGGTGCGGATCGGCATGAAAGAAACCGTCCTCCAGCATCATCTTCCAGATGGCACGTGCCCCCCGGCGGGCAATCTGTCGGCGATCACCGCCGGTTGCATCAATCTCGTCAATTTTCTTGGAGGGAATGCCGCGAATGAACTCCTGGACATTCAGGTCTTCACTGGTCCACTGCCAGTAGATTTTCGGCACCTTGATGAAATCAAGCTCACGCAGGTTCTCGCGCATGCGGTCGGCATTGCGCGCCTCCACACTGAAATCCAGCTCCCGCGTCAGCGAGCGCTCAAACTCCTGCATGATTTCCACGGGCTGATAGCGACGCATGTCGGGCGACTGCGCTTCGGCAATCTCGGCAATCTTGCGCATCAGGCGCAAGTCCGCCTCGATTTTTTCCTCTATGCCCGGCTTGCGAACCTTGAGAACAACTTCCTCACCCGACAGCGTCACGGCACGGTGGACCTGCGCCATGGAGGCGGTCCCGACCGGTACTTCATCGACTTCGCGAAAGCATTCCTCGATCCGCATGCCGAGACTGGATTCAATCTGCGGCTTAAGCTGCGCGAACGGCAGTGCCTTGGTCTGATCCTGCAACTCTTCCAGCTGCGCAATCCACTCTGGCGGCAACAGGTCAACACGCGTGGCAAGAATCTGGCCAAACTTCACAAACGTCGGACCCATTTCCTCCAGGGCAAGGCGTACCCGGACCTCGGATGGCTGGCGCCGTATCTCCGCAGGCAATTCACGCTTGAACCAGCGCTCGAACAGGTCGGCACGTCCCTCCATGCCCAACCATTTGACCATGTCATCGAAACCGTAGCGCAGCAGAATCCCCACCAGCTCACGCAGGCGTCGCAACTCACGGGTACCGGCAAAAAGGTTCATTCCCTTGCTCCTGTCTGACGCTGTCTTTCACACATGTTCACTTAATCATGATAGCGGGCAGACAACTCGTGCACGGCATCAATAAAGACGCCGGCATGTGCCGGATCCACCTTCTGGTCGATGCCATGGCCCAGATTGAAGACATGGCCATTGCCGCGACCATACCCTTCCAGAATGCGGGACACTTCCGCACGGATGCGTTCCGGCCCGGCAAACAGCATGCTCGGGTCCATATTGCCTTGCAGGGCCACACGGTCACCCACTTCAGCACGGGCACGCGCAATATCCGTCGTCCAGTCGAGCCCCAGGGCATCGGCACCAACATTGGCCATATCGGTCAGCCACTGGCCACCACCCTTGGTGAACAGGATCACCGGCACGCGGCGACCTTCGTTTTCACGAATCAGGCCCGCCACAATTTTCTGCATGTAGGCCAGCGAAAATTCCCGGTAGAACGGTCCCGGCAAAACACCACCCCAGGTGTCAAAAATCTGCACGGCCTGGGCGCCGGCACGAATCTGCGCATTCAGGTAGTCAATGACCGACAGGGCAATCTTGTCGAGCAGGGCATGCGCCAGCTCGGGCGTGTCGTAAACCATGCGCTTGATGTTGTGAAAATCGCGCGAGGAACCACCCTCCACCATATAGGTCGCCAACGTCCAGGGGCTGCCGGAAAAGCCGATCAGGGGAACACGGCCCCCCAGCGCCGAACGAATCGTCTTTACTGCCGCCATCACGTAATCCAGATCACGCTCGGCATTCGGCACCGGCAGTGCTGCAATATCTGCCTCGTTCCGCACGGTCTTGTGAAAGCGGGGGCCTTCACCGGCTTCAAAATACAGGCCCAACCCCATTGCATCCGGAATTGTCAGAATATCGGAGAACAGAATGGCGGCATCCAGGGCATAACGCTCCAGCGGCTGCAGAGTCACTTCGCATGCCAGCTCGGCGTTCTTGCACAGTGCCATGAAGTCACCTGCACGGGTGCGGGTGGCACGGTACTCCGGCAGATAGCGC
>CAYGBB010000387.1:0-2409 GCA_964347985.1 uncultured Moraxellaceae bacterium | reverse complement strand
GATTTCAGCAAGTGGGGCGAGATCGAGCGCCTGCCGTTGACGAAGATACAGCGCGTGTCGGCGAAAAACCTGCATCGGGCCTGGGTCACCATTCCGCATGTCACGCAGTTTGATGAAGCCGACATTACCGAGCTGGAGGCTTTCCGTGTTGCGCAGAAAGATGCGCTCAAGGCAGAGGGACTCAATCTCACCGTGCTCGCCTTTCTGGTGAAAGCCTCTGCCCATGTGCTGAAGCAGTTCCCGAAATTCAACAGCTCGCTGGATGGTGATGGTGAAACCCTTGTGTACAAGAAATATGTGCACATCGGTGTTGCCGTGGATACTCCCAACGGGCTGGTGGTGCCGGTCATCCGTGATGCCGACAAGAAGTCGGTGCGCGAGATTACGCGCGACATGGGTGAGCTGTCTGCGAAAGCGCGTGAGAAGAAACTGACCCCCGCAGAGATGCAGGGGGCCTGCTTCAGTATTTCTTCGCTGGGAGGGATTGGTGGTACGGCGTTCACACCAATCGTGAACTGGCCGGAAGTGGCGATCCTTGGTGTGTCCCGCGCAGCCATCAAGCCGGTATGGAACAGCAAGGAATTCCAGCCGCGTCTGATGCTGCCCTTGTCGCTGTCCTATGACCATCGGGTGATTGATGGGGCGGAAGCCGCTCGGTTTACCACCGCATTGTCGAAGGTGCTGGCGGATATACGGCAGTTGTTGTTGTAAGTTGCGTGAATGGTCAATAAAAAGCCCGCATGATTGCGGGCTTTTTATTGGCTGGCTTGAAATGCTTCATGCATCGGGGTGTCGTGGAGCATTCCTCTGTCGCCACAGCACCTCCTGCCCACCATTTTCGCGGGCCAGTACACGGGCCAGTACAAACAGGTAGTCAGAAAGACGGTTAAGGTATTTAAGGCCTTCCTCGTTAACGGGTTCTTGCTGGCTGAGCGTATAGACACGCCGTTCGGCACGCCGGCAGACAGTGCGCGCCACATGCGCTACCGCAGCGGCCTTGCTGCCACCTGGCAGGATGAAATCCTTGAGCGGCGGTAGTTCAGCATTGAGCTGATCAATCGCGCTTTCGGTTTCCTTGATTACCTGGGTATTCAACAAGACATATCCGGGAATGCACAACTCACCGCCCAGATCGAACAGATCGTGCTGCACATCCTGCAGAAAGGATTGTGCGGCATGATCAGTCGTTAGTTCTGCCCGCAGCAAACCCACTTGGGCATTCAGCTCATCGACGGTGCCATAGGCTTCCACCCGCAGGTGATTCTTGGCAACGCGGCTGCCGTCGCCAAGGCCGGTGCTGCCATCATCACCCGTACGAGTGTAGATTTTTGAAAGACGGTTACCCATGACAATCTCCGAAGACTGTAAGCGGGCAGCCTGGATGACAAGCTGCCCGGTTATCAGAAGGTTAGGCCCACATCAAAACGGTATTCACGTCCAGGTAACGGATAGGCGTTGTATTTGCCTTGAGTAAAGGTGGAGCGAGCGCCATAGTTGAAGGTGTCTTCTTCATTGGTGAGGTTGCTAACGGCAAATGCCATATTCACCTGCTTCCATTTGAAACCAAGACGCGTATCAACGCGATGGAAGGAGGGAATCTTATGGCCAAAGCTGTTGCTCTGGTCGTTGTCGAAGAACTGGCTGCCCGTGTAGGTATCGCTGAGGGCGATACTCCACATTGGTGTGGCCTGCCAGTATACGTTGACGAAACCAAGCTTCTCGGGAACAACGGGGACATCGTTGCCATTCAACGGGCCGTTGCGGAAGCGTGAGCGCTGATGCGTCAGGCTGGCATTGATGGTGACATTCTGGACGACCTCTGATGCCAGGCCCAGGGTTGCGCCACGGCGCAGGGTGGGATCAATATTGTCGTTGGTGAACGTTGCCGGGCTGAACTGGATTTCATCACGCAGTTTCTGGCGATACACGGTTCCGGAAATCCGGTTCTTGCCTTTTGCGTAAGTCAGCGAGCCCTCCAGGTTGTGACCAACCTGCGGGCGTAGTGGCGAGAATTCACGCTGGAAGAAAGCGTTGTACTCATAGGTTTCGTCCACTGTGCCAAGGCGTACACTTCGGCTGGCTCCAATGTTGGCCGTCAGTTCGGGCGTCAGTGTCTGGCTGATGCCACCTTCGTACATCTCTTCACTAAAACTCTGTGATCCCGGGGCTGCTTCGGAATCGAATGCGCCGCCAGGAGCGGACGCATCGTAAATGTCACGGCCGCTTTGCGTGACATGACTCTTGCGGGCGCCCACCGAGACAGCGGTCTGCTGCCAGCGACTGGTCTGGAACAGGTAAGGGGAACTGGTTTCAGCATCAATACCAATGTTGTGAACCGGGCTCGTGCCTTCTGCCTGTCCGCGTCGAGACGTGTAGTCCGTGCGATACCAGTCATAACCAATCTTGAGG
>CAYGBB010000386.1:0-2411 GCA_964347985.1 uncultured Moraxellaceae bacterium | reverse complement strand
TTAGTACAAGCGTAGGTCACCATCACCTGACTGCCCTGCACAAAGGGAGCCACTCGCTGAATTTTCTCTAACAGGGGAAGGCAATTGCTGTCCGTGCAGTCCGGTACAACCACATCAGGCCCAGGGCAGGTCAGCCCCAGCTCACCATCCGATGTCACTGGCCCCGATACAATCACATAGCGCAGCCCGTCTCGAGCACCCTCCGCTACACGATGCCAGGTAAAATATGCCATCGCGAACTCCATGATGCCGAATACCAGCAACAGGAAAAGAGTGAGCACTACTGCCATTTCAACCATGGCCGCTCCCGCTTGTTTGCGCCGATCATTCACCGACATAGCGTTCCTCACTTGGCGCCGTCAAAGTCGGCTGTTCAATGCCGAGCAAGGGAATGAACTGAGTGCCAAAAATGCCCGCATACTTCACGCGCGCAATGACTTGTACCACGCACACTTCCCCAACCCCTGACACCGTCCGGGGAACCAGACTGATCGTAACTTCAGCCTTCGTGGTATCCGCCGAATCCAGGCCTGGAACCACGGGCTGAGTTCCCCCTGCCACCCGACCATAAATAACGACATTCTCTGCATCAGCAAGCACTGTGGCCCAGCCTGCCAGCGCAGTACAGTCGGAGGCCTCCACTGCACCATGAGCCCGAGCTGCATATCGCGCTCCGGTTTCAGCCGCCTGCGTAAGGCGCTGATAAAAGAGCAAAGCACGTCCCAGCTCGGCTATTCCGAGAAAAATAACCAGGAGCAACGGCAAGATGACGGCAAACTCAACCATCGCCACACCACGCTCATTCGTAGAGCTGAATATCGACATGAGTATTCGAGCCCCCCACCTCAGACCAACCAATGTATTCGCCTGAAATTGTTGCACCCGAAGGACCTTTCGCCTTTTTATACACAAAGAATTCGGCAAATCCGTCCGGGTTGTTCATCAGAACATCAACCCTGCCCTTCACATCCAGTGCCTCGCAACTGACAACTGCGACAGTCATCAAACGGCGCTCAGGATTACCTGTCGGCGTATGCGTAATGATTGGCTTGGTCAGAATGCGATTATTGGCAATTTCCCACTGGTAAACATTCCACCGCAGAGGCGTTACTCCTCCAGCAATTTGTGGCTCAGTCCCGGGTAGCGCACCATAGGCTGCTTCTTGAGCGGTGCGCCACTCTGCATATTTCCAGTCAGGTTGACTGAAACGGTTGACGTCAAGCCCGGTTATGGCAACAGGGGCGTCCACATCCTGATACTCATGAATATTCGGGGCTGGTGGCCAGTTACGCCACTGCCCAATGGGAAACCCAGGATTACTGTACTCATCGAAACGGGTATTTATCGCATTCGTAGTTAGCTGGGTCATTTGCCCTGGCTCGGTGGTGATACGTCTGGTTGCACACCCGTCATCATCCGGAAATGCGAGCGACTCCGCGACTGCATTGGCACCGGTGGCTCCCGAAATAGGGGTCAGGAAGCCAGCATTGCCGGGCGACCAATTGGATCCACTCTGGTCACGTAGTGTTACTGTAGCTCCTATCGGCATATCGTCCCTGAAGCTCTTGCCCATACCCTCAAACGGGTCACAGATTGCCATGGGAGGATAGTTGCACTGCAAGACTTGACGCCCAGCTACCGCTTGAGCACGAACCGCCGCCTCGGTGGCAACTCCCGGTGTAATCAGGTTAAGAATCGGCAGGAAAATCAGATCCAGCGTAAATCTGCCACTCGCCAAAGCCGGATCAAGATTGATACGCACATAATGTGCATCCGTATCCCCTCCGGCAGTAACGTGCACTGTACCTTCTGCTACACCCTGACAAAATCCACCGCTGATTGCCACATCCTGTGGTAGATCAAACTCAGCACCGATCATGCAATAAAACGAAAACGCCGTGTCCGGCAAACTATCAGGACCAAGCAAGTTCTGTAGTTTTGCAAAGCTTTTGTCATGCATGACTGCTTCGCGTGCCGCTTCCCTGGCTCGGTCCAGCGCCCCACTCTCTCCATCGAGCTCCATTGCTGCAGCAATGGCTGCAGCGTCGGCCGCATTCTGAAGCTGGCTACGCAAGACAACGAGACGCCCGATATCCATCGCCAACGCTGCAATACCAATCAATACAATAATGATCACAGCTGTCATGATCAGAATTGCACCGCGCTGGCGACGAATGGATTTCATCACGAAAGCCCTCTTTTATTTATCAACCAGAGTGGCACGACTATCCTCAGGCTTATCCTTTCGATAACGCTCGACCGCCTTTTCCGCTTTAATACCGTCCAGGGTGGGAGGCAGCAGATCCCGCTCACCCGCTTTGGCATCCAGAGCCTGGTAGGTCAGATTCTGACGGGTACTGACACCAAAGTCTTTTGACATGGTGGGTGTTGCCGTACATGCCGCCAGCAAC
>CAYGBB010000385.1:0-2412 GCA_964347985.1 uncultured Moraxellaceae bacterium | reverse complement strand
CCATTTCCCGATGTCTGATTACGACCTTTCCAGTAGCTGGTGAACTCATCAGAGGCAGCTTGTGGCTTTTCACCATGCATGTCGAAGTTCACTGCTCCTCCCATGGCGGACCAGGAAAAGACAAAACGATCACCGGTCTTCATCAAAGCCTTGATCTCTGCGCCTTCGCCAGGTGCCAGCGAGACCGAAAGCTCGTCGTTGCGGAAAGCAACCGGGGACTTCCAGACTGCATCCAGCACCGATACCGGACTTGAAATGGCGGGTTCAATGGCAGCGGCCTCTGCTGGCGGCTGCGCAGGTGCTTCACCTCCACTTAGTGCGGTCAGGCCCAGTCGTTGGCCAATGCCGGTCGGATCTATACCGTATTCGGCAGGCAATACGGCCGTCAGCAAGATTCCCATGGCCATGACAAGTGCGATGAGTGTGGCTTTTACCAGTTGCGGGATGGTCGGTAATGCCCTGCGATTGATATGTGTAATATCGGTCATGTTGTTCAAGCTCCCACTTGGGTAAAGTAACCCACCAGTTGAAATCCGGTCAGCACAAATCCGGCCGACATAAGTGCGACGTTGGCCGCAAAACTTTGATGCTCAAAGGCATTAGTTCGCCGCCAGAACCCCATAGCAATCAGAATGGCACCAAGGGCCAGTAACTGCCCGATCTCAACGCCGACATTAAAGGCCAGAATATTGGGGATAAGCCCTTCGCCGGAAAACGTGAACTCCTGCAACTTGGTCGCCAGACCAAAGCCGTGGAAGAAACCAAAGATGAGCACCATGGCTTTGGTGTTGGGCTGAAAACCAAGGGCGCGCTTGAAGCCCCCCAGATTGTCGAACGCCTTGTAGACAACGGACAGACCGATAATGGCATCGACAATATAGGGATTTACGTGTGTCCCGCTCAACACGCCATAGAGCAGCGTCACGCTATGACCTATAGCAAACAAGGTGACATAGGTCCCGATATCTTTCATGCGATAGAGAAAGAAAATCACCCCAACCAGAAACAGCAGGTGGTCATAGCCCGTCACCATGTGTTTGGCGCCGAGATATATGAATGGCAGCAACTGCATGCCACTGCTCTGCTCGATAAACGCCTTGTCATCGTCGGCGACGCCATGTGCCAATGCTTCGGGTGATTGAATCAGAAGAAATATCAGAGCGCCGAGCCAAGCCCGGGCCACACCCGATGGCTGCCGCGTGATAGAGGTTACCAACGCCATTCCTCCTTTTTTTGACTCGCCGTTAATCGTCATATGAAACGACCTGTTTTTTGTGATGATCATTACGGTGTACCCAGCGGTACAGAACCGGGAGCATGAACAAGGTCAGCACGGTTGAGCTCAGGATGCCACCGATGACCACGGTTGCCAGCGGTCGTTGCACCTCGGCACCTACCCCCATGGCAATCGCCATGGGCACAAAGCCCAGAGAAGCCACCAGCGCGGTCATCAGTACCGGACGCAGGCGCGTAATGGCTCCATGGCGAATGGCTTCATCCAGCGATAACCCTTGCTCCCGCAGTTGGCGGATGAAAGAAACCATCACCAGACCGTTGAGCACAGCCACCCCGGAAAGCGCAATGAAACCCACGGCCGCCGTTACGGACATTGGTAGCCCGCGCAGAGCCAAGGCGAGTACGCCGCCAGTCAGTGCCAGTGGCACACCCGTGAAAACCAGCAGGCCATCCTTGAGATTGCCAAGACTCATGAACAACAGCACAAAAATCATTACCAAGGCCGCCGGGACCACGAGTGACAAACGCTTGAGCGCCGACTCAAGCTGCTCGAACGTGCCTCCATAATCCAGCCAGTAGCCCGCTGGAATTTCGACCTGTTCAGCGATGGTGTCCTGCGCCTCAGCCACGAAACTGCCTATATCACGACCACGCACATTGGCCGTAATAACGGCGCGGCGCTTTCCGTTTTCACGACTGAGCTGATTAGGGCCAGGCGCGGTGCTGATATCCACGAGATTGCCCAGTGGCATATAGGCAGGACGCCCCTCCCCCTTCGGCAAGGGTACCGGCAACCGCTTCAGGGCCTCGGGATCGCTACGCAAACTGTCCGGCAAGCGCACCACAAGATCGAAGCGGCGGTCACCTTCAAACACCTCGCCAGCCGTTTCGCCGGCCAGCGCAATGCGGGCGGCTGCCTGTACGTCAGCAATATTAAGTCCGTAGCGGGCGATCACCTCACGACGTGGGCTCAGGGTCATGACCGGCAACCCGGTAATCTGCTCCAGCTTCACATCGGCTGCCCCAGGAATACCTGACAACACTTTGGCAATCGCCTTGCCATTCTCCTCCAGGACATCCAGGTCATCACCAAAAAGCTTGACCGCTACATCGGTACGTACGCCAGACAGCAGCTCGTTAAAACGCATCTGGATGGGCTGGGTGAACTCGTAGTTG
>CAYGBB010000384.1:0-2412 GCA_964347985.1 uncultured Moraxellaceae bacterium | reverse complement strand
TTGCCCCCATCATGTTCATGGGGCTGATCGTCTTCCTGCTGATGGGCTTTCCGGTCGCCTTCAGCCTGGGCGCCTGCGGCCTGTTTTTCGGCTTTGTCGGCGTTGAACTCGGCGTCTTGCCCGAAGCCCTGATGCAGGCGCTGCCGCTGCGGCTGTTCGGCATCATGCAGAACGACACCTTGCTGGCGATTCCGTTTTTCACGCTGATGGGACTGGTGCTTGAACGCAGCGGCATGGCCGAGGACTTGCTGGACACCATTGGCCAGCTCTTCGGCCCGCTGCGCGGCGGCCTGGCCATCGCGGTGATCCTGGTCGGCGCGCTACTGGCGGCGACCACCGGCGTGGTGGCCGCCTCGGTGATCTCCATGGGCCTGATTTCGCTGCCCATCATGCTGCGCTACGGTTATGACCGGCGCCTGGCCTCCGGCGTGATTGCAGCTTCCGGCACGCTGGCGCAAATCATCCCGCCTTCGCTGGTGCTGATCATTCTGGCCGACCAGTTGGGCCGCAGCGTCGGCGACATGTACAAGGGCGCGTTCGTGCCCGGCTTCATCCTGACCGGCCTGTACGTCGGCTATGTCTTCGTGCTGGCCTTCATCAAGCCGCAATGGGTTCCTGCCTTGCCAGCCGAAGCGCGCACCCTGCGCGAGGACAGCGGCAAGGCCGGCCTGCTGTCGCTGCTGCTGCTGACGATTGCGTCTGCGGGCAGCGCCATCTATTTCGCCAAACACTACGCCGATGTGATCAGTTGGTGGAAAGGTCAAGCCGTGGCATCGGTGGCGCTTGACGAGACCATTGTGGTGTCCATGTGTGCCGGTGTGATCCTGGCGTTCGTGATCGCCGTGATCAACAAGGTGACGCGCCTGGGCCTGCTGTCGCGCATGGCCGAGCGCGTGACCTTTGTGCTGATCCCGCCGCTGCTGCTGATTTTCCTGGTGCTGGGCACGATTTTTCTCGGCATTGCCACCCCGACCGAAGGCGGCGCGATGGGTGCGCTGGGCGCACTGATCATGGCGTTTGCGCGGCGTCGCCTGAGCTTCTCTCTTCTCAAGCAAGCCCTGAACACCACCACCAAGCTGTCCTGTTTTGTGGTTTTCATCCTGATTGGCTCGACGATTTTCAGCCTGGTGTTCCAGGGCGTGGACGGGCCGAAGTGGGTCGAGCACCTGCTCAGCGGCCTGCCGGGCGGCCAGATCGGCTTCCTGATCGTGGTCAACGTGCTGATCTTCTTTCTGGCCTTCTTCCTGGACTTTTTCGAGCTGTCCTTCATCGTGGTGCCGCTGCTGGCGCCGGTGGCCGAAAAACTGGGCATCGACCTGATCTGGTTCGGCGTGCTGCTGGCCGTGAACATGCAGACCTCCTTCATGCACCCGCCCTTCGGTTTTGCGCTGTTCTATCTGCGCAGCGTCGCGCCCGTCAAGGAATACACCGACAAGGTCACCAAGAAGCTGATCCAGCCGGTGACCACCATGCAGATCTACTGGGGCGCCGTGCCCTTCGTACTGATCCAGCTCGTCATGGTCGGCCTGATCATTGCCTTCCCGGGCATTGTGTCCAGCGGCCTGGACAAGGTTGAAAAAATCGACCTGGACAAGGTGATCCTGCAGGTTCAGGAAGAGCCGGTCGAAGCGGCCCCGGCCCCCGGCAGCGCGGCTGAAGCGGCGGCGGAACAAAAGCTCGCCGACGATGACCCGATGAAGGCCATGCAGGACTCAATGGCCAAGGACAAGAAGTAGCCGTCAAGCCGGCGAGCCGATGGCGGCTTGTGCGCAGTCCGCAAAAAAGCCCCGCAGAGCGGGGCTTTGGTCAAAAGCGCAAAGGTCTCGTTACAGCTTCTGGGCCTGCATGAAGCTGTCGAAGCGCGCTTCGGTGAAACGGAACCACAGGTTCTGTTCCTTGCGAAAGGCAGCGTAGTCCTCGTAGACTTTTTTCCAGTTCGGATTTTTGGCGCTGATCTCGGAATACAGGGCCATGGATTCCTTGAACGCCAGGTCCAGCACGTCTTTGGGGAAAGGCAGGACCTTGGTTTTGTTGCCGACCAGTTGCTTGAGGGCTGTCGGGTTCTTGGCATCGTACTTGGCCTGCATTTCGACGTGGGAGTAGGAGGCAGCCGCCTCGACGATGGCCTTGTTTTCCGCCGACAGGGCTTCATACGCCTTGCTGTTGATGAACACGTCGAGCTGGGGGCCGCCCTCCCACCAGCCGGGGTAGTGGTAGACCGGCGCCACCTTGTTGAAGCCCAGTTTCTGGTCGTCGTAGGGACCGACCCACTCGGCGGCGTCAATCGTGCCTTTTTCCAGCGCCTGGTAGATCTCGCCGCCGGGAATGTTCTGCGGCACCGATCCCATGCGTTCAAGCACCTTGCCGCCGAAGCCGCCGATGCGCATCTTCAGGCCCTTCATGTCCTTGACC
>CAYGBB010000383.1:0-2419 GCA_964347985.1 uncultured Moraxellaceae bacterium | reverse complement strand
CCCTTACGGGTACGAGCATTGGTCTTGGTGCGCTGTCCGTGGACCGGCAGGCCGCGGCGGTGGCGAAGGCCACGGTAGCAACCAAGGTCCATCAGGCGCTTGATATTCATTGATACTTCGCGGCGCAGGTCACCCTCAGTAGGGAGCTTTGCCACTTCTGCACGAACCTGATCCAGCTGGGCATCACTCAGATCCTTGATCTTGGTTGTCGGAGCAACACCGACAGCCGTCAGGATCTGCGCAGATTTAGTCCGGCCGATACCATAAATGTAGGTCAGCGAGATCACCGCGTGCTTGTTATCAGGGATGTTAACGCCGGCTATACGAGCCATTCACCTTCACTCCACTTGTAAACCTTTGCGAGGCGCTGCAAATCTGTCCGCGAAAGGCGCGAGAGTCTACTCGCAGGACAAAACAAATGCAACACCATTCAGGACTTAGCCCTGGCGCTGCTTATGACGGGGTTCTGCACTGCAGATCACACGGATGCTGCCATTGCGACGTACAATCTTGCAGTTAGCACAGATCTTCTTGACGGAAGCCTGAACTTTCATGATTCACCACCCTTTCTTGACATACCGGCCTTAGCGGATCAAACCGCCAGGACCATAACCTTTCAGATTGGCCTTCTTCATGAGGGCCTCATACTGGTGAGACATCAGATGCGACTGCACCTGGGCCATGAAGTCCATGACCACGACCACCACAATGAGCAGCGAAGTGCCACCCAGGTAAAACGGTACGTTGAATGCCACCTGCAGGATCATAGGAAGCAGACACACGGCCGTCATGTACAAGGCACCAATCAGGGTCAGCCGCCCCATCACGGTATCCAGGTAACGTGACGTCTGCTCACCCGGACGGATACCCGGAATGAAGGCAGACGACTTTTTCAGGTTTTCTGCCATATCCTTGGGGCTAAACATCAGCGCCGTATAGAAGTAGCAGAAGAAAATAATCAGCACCGCAAAGAGCGCCATGTACAACGGCTGCCCCGGCGACAGGGTCAGCGAAATATCCTGCAGTACACGCTGCATCATGTTTGGATTGGCGGACTGGCCAAACCACTGCCCTAGTGAGGCAGGAAACAGCAACAAAGAGCTGGCAAAAATCGCAGGAATCACACCTGCCATATTAATCTTGAGTGGCAAATGGCTTTGCTGCGCAGCATAAAGCCGACGACCCTGCTGACGCTGCGCGTAATTCACAGTAATCCGGCGCTGGCCGCGCTCCATGAACACAACGGCAGCAACCACTGCAATCGCAAGCCCCAGCAGCACAATCAGAGCCAAGGCACTGATCTCACCCTGTCGGGCAGACTCAAGAGACATCCCGACAGCACTGGGCATTCCAGCAACGATACCGGCAAAAATCAGCATCGAGATACCATTGCCAACACCGCGTTCAGTGATCTGCTCACCCAGCCACATCAGGAACATCGTTCCTGCCACCAGACTGGTCACGGCGGGCACAAAGAAACCAACCCCAGAGCCCAGCGTAATCCCCTGGCTAACAAGCCCGACGCACATGCCAACAGCCTGCACCAGACCCAGCACCAGCGTTGCATAACGCGTGTACTGGT
This sequence comes from uncultured Moraxellaceae bacterium, assembly GCA_964347985.1. Classification (GTDB taxonomy): domain Bacteria; phylum Pseudomonadota; class Gammaproteobacteria; order Pseudomonadales; family Moraxellaceae; genus UBA2031. Next base: position 837 of record CAYGBB010000383.1, on the reverse strand, counting down.
TAATCTTGCGGCGGCCGGACTCACCTTCCTTCTTCAGCGCCTCCAGCGGCGGATATACCGTCGCCATCAGCTGCATGATGATGGATGCCGAGATGTACGGCATGATCCCGAGCGCAAGAATAGACATGCGCTCAAGAGCCCCACCCGAGAACATATTGAACAGACTAAGAATTGTATCCTTGTTCTGCTCAAACAGTTGCGCAAGACGCTCAGGATTGATACCCGGCACCGGTATGTGCGCGCCAAGGCGAAACACCACCAAGGCAAGGATCAGAAACCCGATCCTTCGCCAAAGCTCGGTGAGACCCTGCTGCATGCCCGGAGACTGCATCATGTCACGTGCCTGTTGCGTACGCGGGGGAGTCGCCATTCGCGATTATTCCTCGACCTTGCCGCCAGCCGCTTCGATAGCTGCGCGCGCACCCTTGGTGACTTTCAAGCCTTTCACCGTCAGAGCACGAGCCACATCACCAGAGAGGATGACACGGGCAGAAGTCATATCCTTACGCACCACATTGGCAGCCTTCAGCGTATCCAGGCTAACCACATCGCCTTCGACATAGGCAATTTCAGACAGACGCACTTCAGCAACCTTCAGCGCAGCAAGGTTGGTAAAACCAAACTTTGGCAGACGACGATACAAAGGCATCTGGCCGCCTTCAAAACCAGGACGGACCTTGCCCTTGCCGCGCGAAGACTGGCCCTTGACGCCGGAGCCGCCCGTCTTGCCAAGGCCGGAACCGATACCACGCCCATGACGACGGCCTTCTTTCTTGGAGCCGGGAGCCGGGCTGAGTTCGTTAAGATGCATGATTAACCCTCCACCTTCACGAGGTA
>CAYGBB010000382.1:289-2421 GCA_964347985.1 uncultured Moraxellaceae bacterium | reverse complement strand
GCCCAATCTCAGCTCAGCACAGCTATGGCAATTGAAAAGCCCGCAACCGACGTGCCTGCGCCATGTGCTGCATTTAGTGGGCACTGGACAGCAAAGTGGAGTCTCGGGGGCTATGAGGCTTGGCTTTGGGTTTCCAAAATTGATTCTAAGTGCAGCATAAAATATGCTTACCTTGACCACGCTAGACCACCGAAAAGTCTAGCCACAGCAGAAATCAAGGACGGCACGCTCTCATTTATTTGCAACAGGTCGACAGGCGGCACCTGTGTTTTTGAGCGCCAAGGTGATGATCTTGCAGTTAGCTATTCCAATCCCGCTGGCGGCACGAACAGCGCCGTCTTTAAGAAGATCCAATGAGTTGCCCAACCCGGCGGTCGACCTAACTCCCTTCGGTCGCTGGGCGCTGCGCGATAAAGCCGCACAGCGCCGGCCACCTTGGACGTTCCTAAACGTCTGCTTCCCAACTTCTGCTAGGTCCGCTAAGGTCACCGAGCACGCGTTGATTCCTACAACTTCGCCGCCGAACTGCTGCCATTGGATTCCGGTGCCGGGTAGCTGCCGGTGGTCACTGGGTCTTGCCGGCCATCAAGAGACAGTCGAGCCTATCCTCCATTGCTGACGTTGGCTCGGAGCGATTTCTCGAAAGCTGTCATTCAATCGGCTGGGCTTAATTTTTTTCGTCGGACCGGCTCTTGTGCTGCTTTACCATCCATAGGGGCCACGCGCCAACCGGTGAACGGGATATTGTCGGCAGCAGTCGGACTTGGTTTTGCCATTGCACACACCCATGAACTTTTAGCTTAGAGATTCTGTCAAATCATCCGGGGCAACAGGTTCATGGTGTTAGTCGGAGTGTGTAGCGCACTAGCGCGTACGCATTCTTAAGGTTACGAGCCAGTACAGGGGCCTCGATGGTTAATGGCAAACCCATCGAGCTCACTGGTGTTGTCGTAGATCCGCTGATCAAGCCATTGTCGGAGTACCACGCTATTTCTGACGCAACTATCAGCACACGCGTTCTGAACAGGTAGGGAAAATATTGATCAGTCAGCGTCAAGGTTAAGGGCCCGCTGGTTGCTGCACGATAGGCCGCCCATTGCTGGGGAAAGTCGTGCCGGACGCTGATCAGTTGCACGAGGTGGTTGCCTGCTGCGCGGTTCAATTCCCCGTCCAGACCAACGCGTGCTGGCGTCGCAAGCGATTGGCCACCATCACGGGCGGTATACCGCACATGCAGAATCAGGTCTGAGATCGTGTCGTAATCGAAAGCCTTGATCCCCGACGGGAGCTCAAACTCCCAGCTTGAAATGGCGCCGGCCCCTTCAAACGGCAGGTAGCGTTCGTCACGGAAATTTAATTCAAACAACCCGCTGTCGTTCTGCCCGGTGCTGGTGGCAATGGCCTGCGTCGGCAGGTAAGAAGCTCTGTAGTTGGCTTCGTCCTGGTTGTAGGTTGCTGAAGCAGTGGCCTTGTCGCGCAGCTTGCTGGTCATCAAGCGCAGGGTGCCGGTAACCCCCACATACGGACCGACCACGCAGGGCAAGGAGACACTGGCGCTCTTGATACGGCGGAAGTAGTGCCCGGGAAAGTCCAGATCAAACAGCACTTCAGGAATACTGAATGCGCAACGGCCGATGCGGCGCAAATTAAGCAGTGCCTCGGGGTTGAGCTGGCGCAGCGAAACGTGTTTGGTGATCTCCAGCTCGCGCCGGTTCCTCTCGACGTAAGCAGCCTCCATGCGACGGAGGTTCTGGCCCAGTCGCTCACCCGAGAGCAGCCCCTTGCGCAGGCCATCCCAGTGGCCATATTCCACGAAAGCCGAAGCCGGGTCGCCCAGTTCAAATTGATAGGCCCGCTCGGCCTTCTTGGCCAGATCGAAAGCCAGTTGATAGGCGGAGAAGAACAGGCCGGCAAGCTGGCCTTCCATCCAGCCGTAGAGGGATTCCCCGGCAAACTTGATGTGGCGCATAAAATCATCGACGTTCCTGGCATGCTCGATTTGCATGCGGTGATTGTCGAGCTCCTTTTCGGAGATCGACTTGCGAATTTCTAGCGCGATCATCTGCTTGTCGATCTGGCGAATTTCCTCTGCGGTCATCCGAGATTGCTGCACCCACTCGTCGCGGCGGCGC
>CAYGBB010000382.1:0-279 GCA_964347985.1 uncultured Moraxellaceae bacterium | reverse complement strand
GTTCCTGATAGCCGAATTGCGAAGCAACAGTACCGAAGGCGTCGCCCACTGCGGATGAGGCAAACGCTACTGCTTCTGCGGAAGGTTTGGCGACTATATTTACGCCAAGCATATGAGAAACCGCCGCGCTGAATCGAGCGCCGCCCGCAATCAGTGAATACGTATTGGATAGTTCCATGTTCCTGATCTGCTCAATTTCTGAATGAATCAGTGACAAAGAGCTGAATCCATCCGGTGTGCCGGATTCCTGAACAACGGTCATCATCGATTGCTCAACGA
>CAYGBB010000381.1:0-2421 GCA_964347985.1 uncultured Moraxellaceae bacterium | reverse complement strand
GCACCGGCGCTGTTCAGTCACGAGAAGTTCTGGGCCGAGTGCCTGGGGCCTGCTCCCTTCCTGCCCATGTCACGGGCGGAGATGGACGCGCTCGGCTGGGATGTCTGTGACGTCATCATTGTGACCGGCGATGCCTACGTCGACCTGCCCACCTTCGGCATGGCCATCCTGGGCCGGCTGCTGGAAGCACAGGGCTACCGGGTCGGCATCATTGCCCAGCCCGACTGGCAATCGGCCGAGCCCTTCAAGGCGCTGGGCAAGCCCCGCCTGTTCTGGGGCATCACCGCCGGCAACATGGACTCGATGATCAACCGCTACACGGCCGATCGCAAAATCCGTTCCGACGATGCCTATTCGCCGAATGACGAAGGCGGCAAGCGCCCCGACCGTGCCTGCGTGGTGTATGCCCAGCGTGCCCGCGAAGCGTATCCGGATGTGCCGCTGGTCATTGGCGGCATCGAAGCCTCGCTGCGCCGCATTGCACATTACGATTACTGGCAGGACAAGGTGCGCCGCTCCATCCTGATGGATGCCAGGGCCGACCTGCTGCTCTATGGCAACGCCGAGCGCGCCATTGTCGAGCTGACCCATCGCCTGAACCGTGGCGAGAAAATCCAGGACATTACCGACCTGCGCGGCACGGCCTTTATCCGTCGCGACACGCCACCCGGCATGTTCGAGCTTGATTCCACCCAGGTGGATGCCCCGGGCCGCATCGACACGCACATCAATCCCTATATCAATACGGCCGATCCTTCATTCTGCGAAATCGAGAAGCAGAAAACCGTGTCGGCCGATGCCTGCGACCTTCCGGATGGCGGCGCCCAGATCATTTCGCTGCGTCCCTCCCCGGCAATGCAGACCGCAATGAAAAACCGCATGCCGCCACGTGAAAAAACCGTGATCCGGCTGCCGTCGTTCGAGCGTGTAAAGGAAGACCCGGTCCGTTACGCCCACGCCAACCGTGTGCTGCATCTGGAAACCAATCCCGGCAATGCCCGCGCGCTGGTCCAGCGTCATGGTGACCGCGATGTGTGGATCAATCCGCCACCGATTCCGCTCACCACGGAAGAAATGGATTACGTGTTTGACCTGCCCTATGCGCGCGTGCCGCACCCGTCCTACAACGGTGCGCGCATTCCGGCGTATGAAATGATCCGCTTCTCGGTGAACATCATGCGCGGCTGTTTTGGCGGCTGCACGTTCTGTTCGATCACCGAGCATGAAGGCCGCATCATCCAGAGCCGCTCGCACGAGTCCATCCTGCACGAGGTCGAGCAAATGAAGGGCACGCCCGGCTTTACCGGCGTGGTCTCCGATCTGGGCGGCCCTACCGCCAACATGTACCGGCTGTCGTGCAAGTCGCCGCAAATCGAAGCGGCCTGTCGCAAGCCTTCCTGCGTGTATCCCGGCATCTGCGACAACCTGAACACCGATCACTCGTCGCTGATCGAACTGTACCGCAAGGCGCGCAAGCTGCCCGGCATCAAGAAAATCCTGATCGGTTCCGGCCTGCGCTACGACCTTGCCGTGCGCTCACCTGAGTATGTGAAGGAACTGGTGACGCATCATGTCGGCGGCTATCTGAAGATTGCCCCGGAGCACACCGAAGGTGGTCCGCTGTCGAAGATGATGAAGCCGGGCATTGGTGCCTACGACGAATTCAAGCAGATGTTCGAGCGCTTCTCGAAAGAAGCGGGCAAGGAACAGTATCTGATTCCGTATTTCATTGCGGCGCATCCGGGCACGACCGATCTGGACATGCTTAACCTGGCGCTGTGGCTGAAGCGCAACGGCTTCCGTGCTGACCAGGTGCAGGCGTTTTATCCGTCGCCCATGGCCACGGCAACCGCGATGTACCATTCGGGCATGAATCCGCTGAAAAAAATCTCCCGCACTTTCGACCCGGCGACTGGCGTGGGGGAAAAAGTGGAAATCGTGAAGGGGGATCGCCGGCGTCGTCTGCACAAGGCTTTCCTGCGTTATCACGATCCGAAGAACTGGCCGCTGTTGCGCGAGGCCCTGAAGGAGATGGGGCGTGCCGACCTGATCGGTAACGGCAAGCAGCAGCTCATTCCGAAAAACCAGCCGGCCGGCATGGAAGGCAGTGGTTACAATGCGCCACGCAAGAAGAACTCCAATGCGGGTGATGGTGTGTCGCTGAAGGTGAAGCCGCAAAAAGGTCGCGTGCTCACGCAGCACACCGGTTTGCCGCCGCGTGACGATGGCGCACAGAAGCCGAAGCGGCCGGCCTCGCGACCGACGACAAAACCGGCAGCACGGCCTGCATCAAAGCCGGCGCCGAAGCGCTGATTACTATTGCTCCGCGTGAGTAACTTTTTAGCGTGCGCCAAGGGTGGGTCGTTCGGGTAGTCCTTCCCGGAATTGGGTGCCCGGCAAGCCAACCCTATTCCGGGAAGG
>CAYGBB010000380.1:0-2426 GCA_964347985.1 uncultured Moraxellaceae bacterium | reverse complement strand
ACATGATCCCGGTACTGGAAGGCGTCGCCAAGTCCGGCAAGCCGCTGCTGCTGATCGCCGAAGATGTGGAAGGCGAAGCGCTGGCCACCCTCGTGGTGAACAGCATGCGCGGTATCGTCAAGGTCTGTGCCGTCAAGGCGCCGGGCTTTGGCGACCGTCGCAAGGCCATGCTGCAGGACATCGCCGTGCTGACCGGTGCCACCGTGATCTCCGAAGAAATCGGCCTGAGCCTGGAAGGTGCCAGCCTGCAGGATCTTGGTACTGCCAAGAAGGTCGTGGTTTCCAAGGAAAACACTACGGTTATCGACGGTGCCGGCAACAAGGCCGAGATCGAAGCCCGTGTGGCCCAGATCCGCACCCAGATCGAAGATGCAACCTCCGACTATGACAAGGAAAAGCTGCAGGAGCGTGTTGCCAAGCTCGCTGGCGGTGTTGCCGTGATCAAGATCGGTGCTGCAACTGAAATCGAAATGAAGGAAAAGAAGGACCGCGTGGACGACGCTCTGCACGCTACCCGTGCTGCGGTTGAAGCCGGTGTGGTTGCCGGTGGCGGTACCGCCCTGGTGCGTGCCATTGCTGCGCTGGATGGCCTCAAGGGCGACAACGCTGACCAGATGGCCGGTATCAACATCCTGCGTCGCGCCATGGAATCCCCGCTGCGCCAGATCGTGACCAATGCCGGTGCCGAAGCCTCCGTCGTTGTTAACGAAGTGAAGAACGGCAAGGGCAACTACGGCTACAACGCGGCCAACGGTGAATACGGCGACATGATCGCTCTCGGTATTCTCGATCCGGCCAAGGTGACCTTCACGGCACTGCAGAACGCCTCGTCGGTTGCCGGCCTGATGCTGACCACCGAAGCCATGATCACGGATGCCCCGGAAGACAAGGGTGCACCAGCCATGCCGGATATGGGTGGCATGGGCGGAATGGGCGGCATGATGTAATCCGGTTTGAGCGGGCCTGACGCGGTGATGCTGCGTTGCGGGACGGTTCTGCGGTGCTCATGTGCTACAGCACACTCCGCTCCTCGAACCATCCCGCGCCTTGCCTGACCGTGTCAGTCCTCGCTCAAACGTGTGTTCAAAGAAACCCCGCCCCGGCGGGGTTTCTTTTTGGGCTTTTGTCGCCTCATGTCGTGCGCAGGCTGCCTCTGGCGTGACTACCTATCCGAAAGGATGGGGTGGAATGGCCGTTCATGCCACGAATTGTTGAGACACGCCATGGCCTCGTGTTACAAAGCGGCTGCTCGCTCATGGCGAGCCAGGAGGCACTTGTGGCACCCTGCAAGGAAGATAACAACAATAATCGAGGGGACTATGCGCTCCATTTCCGTACTATTTATCCTGCTGTCGGCGGGGACTGCGTCGCTGGTGCAGGCTGAAGACTGCCAGTCGTTGGCTACCCGTTACGCCCAAGCCCCCAGAGACATGAAAATTGGCGAGCTGGATGAACTCAAGATATGCATCAATGGTGTCCAGCGTGAGCTCATCAGCGGGCTTGGTGATGCCTCGACAGCACCAGGGCAGGTAAGCATTGCTCGCCCGCGCGCCGTTCCCGTCCTCCAGGATGCCGAGTAAGCCCAGTGCGCTCTGGCCGGAAGCCTTGTCGCTGACGGTCCTGTTTCTCCTGCTGGCGCTGCTGCCATCCCTCAGTGTGTTGCTCGAATACCAGCGCGAAGCCATTCGCGCCGGCGAACTCTGGCGGCTGTTCACCGGGCATTTCGCGCATCTCAATCTGGCGCATGCCGTCATGAATGCTGCCGGCACAGTCCTTGTGTCCATGCTGTTTGTTCGCGAGATCAGGCGCTGGCAGTGGTGGGTACTGGTGTTGGCCGCGCCCGTGGTCATTTCCCTGGGGCTCTGGTTCAAGCAGCCCGGGCTGCACGGGTATGCCGGGTTTTCCGGGGTACTGCATGCCTTGCTGTATTTTGGCGTGGTGAGAATGCTGGTGTCGGCCCCCCTCTTGGCCGGGAGCATCCTGCTTTTGCTGATCGGCCGTCAGGTATGGGAGCAAACCGCCTTTTATAACCCGGAGTACCTTCGCCACTGGATTAATGGCCGCGTCATGCCGGATGCCCATCTCTTTGGCGGGGCCACCGGTCTTTTGCTGGGTGGGTGTACCCTCTGGCAAGACTATCGTGCCGGGCGTCTTGGCAAGGCCAGATCGAGTGGCTATAGTTCAGGAACTGGTCCAACGCCTGATGCCTGACACCTGATGAATACCGGAAGCCTCCGCACCATCAATACTGTCTCCCGTGCACACCCTGCTGTGCATGGCGCGCTGCTGCTCCTGCTGCTGCCCTGACGGGCATATTATCGTTTTCTTTTCCCCATACAGATTTGATAACAGCAGCGCCGCTCACAAGGCGGGCCTAACGATTTGCAAGAGAGATTTGTCATGAGCAAACAGCAACTCATCATATT
>CAYGBB010000379.1:0-2433 GCA_964347985.1 uncultured Moraxellaceae bacterium | reverse complement strand
AGGGGATACAGGGAGACCTAGCGCGCGCCACTCGAAAACCCCTGGGGCGGCGGGGGCCTAGGTACGTGTAGGCCTAACACCTACACGGGCTCTAGGGGCCTTCGCGGACAGACAAAAGTCGCTCGCGCGGGCGGGGATTAGAGCTTTGGCTTGACGCGGTGCGTCGACTAAAGGCCCTTAAAGCGCCCAAAAGGGGCGCCAAGGTCACCTTGAGATACCACCGAAGTCCCGCCGGACTCAGCGGGGGAGGCGGGACGCGGAATCTGTAGTTGCAACGCGGGAATAGGCGCGGAAGCTGAGAGTGAATCTCAGCGCTTTGGTTGCTCGACGCGCCGAAGCGGGGACTAAAAGGGGGTGGAGCAGTTGGGCGAGAAAAGCGCGTGTAGGTTATTTGCCTACATCACTCTTCGAGGGCGATGGCGGCGTTGGCCGTCATGACACATTCGCGAAGGAGCCGAAGCGCGGCGGACTGGTCCGGGCCTTCGGGCGTATGGTTAACGATCGTCTGGGCAAGCAGTTTCGCTGTATTACGCAGGAGAAGGTAGCGCTCCGGCTGTCCAGCCTTAGGGGCGTGGTAGGTGAACCAGGCGTCGATTTGGGCTTGAGTGATCATCTAGTTCAGGTCCTTGGGAACGGAGGTGCGCGCCGACTCGATCTCTTTGAGCGCCTTGCCGAGGTGTTCCTTGAACACGCGTTCATAGAACTCCTTGGTCTTCTCGTCGTCGGCCCCGAACAGGATCTGGCCCTCGATGCCGGGCACCGAGAAAGTCATCGCAGAAGTATGCTCAAAGGGCTTCTCGTTCATCACAGTCACGCCTTGGAGTCTCTCAGCCTGCCCCTAGGCAGATAGGTATGCCGAACGGGCAGACTGAGAGGACGCCAATCACAGAGGAGAACCACCACAGGAACAAGGTAGGCACGAACCTTGCAGTTGGCAAGGACGCGGGGCGCGGTATACTAGGAGGATGGCTAAGAAGACCGAAGAGGCGTTGGCGGAGTGGGAGCTGGATGGCTGGACAGACTTGATGGCGCCGGCGCGGGAGCTGGCGCAGAAGATCCAGAACTCGAGCCCAGTGCGCCACGTGACGATGGATCGCTGGAAGGCTATCTTGGCCGAGCACAAAGACGCTGTGCGCTTCAAGAAAACCCACCCACTGTAACCGCGGAGAACCACCTTGGAAGAGAACGTCGTCGCTTTTGCACCGGCGCAGAAAACCCGTCTGCTCTGGAAGGCCGCTGACTTCGATGCCATCACCACCCAGGCCCTGCTGGCGCTCGCAAACGCGGGGGCCAACTTGTACAACCACGGCGGGCTGCTGGTGCAGCTGGTGGGAGGCGATCAGGGCACGGTGCACATAGCGCCCATCAAGCGGCCCAGGCTGAGGGAGATTTTCCAGACCCACATCGACTGGCGCGTTGGCACGATGTCGCCGGATGGGCAGCGCAGTACCAAGCGCATCCCGGCCCCAACACTGGTGGCCGAAACCGCTTTGGCGCGAGAGGACTGGCCAGAGCTGCGCGAGCTGCACGGGGTGGTGGACACGCCTGTGGTGCGGCCTGACGGCACGCTGCTAGTGACGCCCGGCTATGACGAGGCTACCAGGCTGTTCTACACCAAGGGGTTCGCCCTGCCCAGTCTGCCTCAGGCGCCCACACTGGAGGAAGCCCAGGCGGCGCTGGCGGAGTTGCTGGACATGACATGCGACTTCCCATTCGACCGGCCAGCAGACAAGAGCGCGTGTATTGCGGCCATGCTGACGCCGTTCGTGCGCTACGCCTTCAAGGGGCCCTCACCATTGGCCCTGTTCGACGCCAGTACGCGCGGGTCGGGCAAGACGCTGCTGGCGAAGGCCATGGGCATGATTCCGCTGGGCTACGAGATGTCGTGCATGCCGCCGGCGGACGACGACCGGGAAGAGCGCAAGCGCATCACGTCGATTGCAATCCGCGGAGACCGTGCCGTACTCATCGACAATGTGGCTACGCAGCTGGGTACGCCTTCGCTGGATTCAGCGCTGACAAGCACTCGCTGGCAGGACCGCCTACTCGGCGGCAACAGTACCTTCGATGGCGAGCTGCTCACCTGCTGGTTTGCGACGGGCAACAACGTGTCGCTCGCGGGTGACACTGCGCGGCGTACCCTGCACATTCGCCTGGCAGCCAAGGAGGAAAACCCGGAAGCGCGCGTTGGCTTCAAGCACACCGACCTCCTCAAGGCTATCCAGGCACGAAGGCCTGCGCTGGTGGCTGCGGCACTGACCCTCATTCGAGGCTGGTACGTGGCTGGAGCGCCGGCGCAGGCTGTCCGCACGTGGGGCAGCTTCGAGGGCTGGACTGCGGTAGTGCCGCAGATTCTGGTTTGGGCTGGCATGGAAGACCCGAGTCTGACGCGCGTGGAATTGGTTAACGAGGCCGAGGGCGACAGGGACACAC
>CAYGBB010000378.1:0-2433 GCA_964347985.1 uncultured Moraxellaceae bacterium | reverse complement strand
TTGTCTTCGGTAGCGGCCACTTCACGCTCTGCCGCCTTGCGTGCCAGCGGGCACGGTGCCCAGTCGGTAAAGCCGTTGAGAATATGATTCACGCCAAAATTGCCCAGGGCGGTGCCAAAGAAAACCGGGGTCAGCTTGCCTGCCAGGAATTCGTCCATGTCGAACTCATGACTGGCACCAAGCACCAGTTCAAGATGCTCACGCAGGTTGGCCGCATCATCCCCCAGTACGGCATCCAGCTCGGGGTTATCAAGCCCGTCGATAAACTTGTCTGCAATCAGTTCGGAACCATGGCCCGGCTGATAAATATAAATACGGTTTTCAATGAGGTGGTAAACACCCTTGAAGTCACGCCCGCTGCCGATTGGCCAGGTGACCGGCGCGCATTTGATTTTGAGCACGCTCTCGATTTCATCGAGCAACTCGATGGGCTCGCGGATTTCGCGGTCCATCTTGTTCACGAAGGTGATGATGGGCGTATCGCGCATGCGGCACACTTCCATCAGCTTGATGGTGCGGTCTTCCACGCCTTTGGCACCGTCAATGACCATGAGCGCCGAGTCGACGGCCGTCAGGGTACGGTAGGTATCTTCGGAGAAGTCTTCGTGACCCGGGGTATCCAGCAGATTGATGGTGCAATGCCGGTAGGGAAACTGCATGACCGAGGTGGTGATGGAGATACCACGCTGCTTTTCCATTTCCATCCAGTCGGAGGTGGCATGACGGTCGGACTTGCGCGACTTGACGGTGCCGGCGATCTGGATGGCCTTGCCCCACAGCAGCAGCTTTTCCGTGATGGTGGTCTTGCCGGCGTCGGGGTGGGAAATGATGGCAAAGGTACGACGGGCAGCCACTTCGGCGGCGACTTGTTCGGCAAGGCTCATGGTATTGGCTACGGCTGGTCAGACTGAAAGGCGGGAATTATACGGGCAATGTGGCCCGCCCCAACCCTTCACGTGAAAAAAGCTGGTGGTAACCGAGGATATCAACGGTTATCCGGAACCCATCAAAAGGCCATGGCCATCAGGAGGGCATCTTCACGCCCCCCTCCCACGGCCGGGTAATAGTTGCGGCGCAGGCCTATCTCGTTGAATCCCACTGCCTGATACAGGGCAACCGCACGCTTGTTGGAGGGGCGAACCTCCAGAAAGAGGGTGGCTGTCGTGTTCTGGGCATAGTCAATCAGGTGGGCCAGCAGCTCGCGCCCCATGCCTTTGCCATGGAGGGCAGGATCAATGGTGATATTGAGCAGGTGCCCCTCGTCCAGAATGACCTGCACCACACCGTAACCAATGATGGTTCCCCCCTGCTCCATCACGACCATGTAATAGCCGCTGCGCAGGGCATCCTCAAGGATACCGGGTGTCCAGGGAAACGCGTGCGCACGGATCTCGATGGCGAGTACCGCTGGCAGGTCGGCCGCCACGAGGGGCCGGATCAGACACTCAGACATTTAACGACAACCAGAAGGACTTCTTTGCCTGCGGCGTGGTCAGCAGGGTAGCCAGTGCCGGCCCTGCCACCATGGTGGTGGATGCGGGCAAGGCCGCGCGCACATGCACGGCCACCGCCTCACCCAACACCAGACAACGCCAGCCATCGGGCACCTTGAGGGCATGCGAGAGCCACTCGACGGCGGCGCCCGGGCCATGATCCAGTTTGGGGTTCGCGTTCAATGGCCAGCGCAACAGGCTTGCCGAGCCGGAGAAATCGGGCGCCGCACCCAGTGCATGACTGATTGCTGACAGCAGACGGTATTCCTGCCCTGACAGATCGGGTACATCGCCAAGGGCGATGATCGCCAACCAGCCGGGGGCCAGTGGCTGCACGCGCAGGGTGAACCGGGGAAGTGCAGGTGTCCCCTGGATGGCCATGCCAGTAGCCGGTGCCACGGGAGTGGCAGCCTGCCGGACAGCTTGCCCCATGGCCGGAACCGCCGAGGGAGGCGCAACGACTGGTACCTGACGCGCCACCGGCTCGCTCAGGTCAGCCGCAGGTGCCTCCGGCTCAGCCATCCCCTCTTCCGGGAAAGCAGCCTCGGGCACATCCGCCAGAAACGGGACCGCGACCAGTGGCAGCGAAGGTGCTGCGCCGGGCAGGTCGTAACGGGCCGTCCAGAGCGGAATGGCGAGTGCCGCCAGATAGGCCTGGCGCTGCCCTTCGTCCCTTCCGCTCATGACTATCACATCAGACCCCGGTTACGCCCTGCGGATGCTCACGCTTGCTGCTGGTGCGCATCAGGTTGAGGGCATTCAGGTAGGCCTTGGCGCTGGCCACGACGATGTCGGTATCAGCCCCATGACCATTGATGATGCGACCGGCCTGGTTCAGGCGCACGGTCACTTCACCCTGCGAGTCGGTACCCGAGGTGATGGCATTGACGGAGTACAACTCCAGCATGGTGCCGGAATTGGCCACGGCTTCGATGGCACG
>CAYGBB010000377.1:0-2441 GCA_964347985.1 uncultured Moraxellaceae bacterium | reverse complement strand
CATTCAGACCCAGCAGGCTACGCTTGCGAATTGTCTCCAGTACCGCCGGGACCTGAAGGCTCGTCCGGCCTGGTTCTGTCATCCCTGACTTGACGTTATCCACCATAAAATCCGCCCGATTACTGCTCGTAATTCTTTTTGTCAGGTTAACCCAGTTTGACCGGAAACCGGAAACCGGGGATGGCCGCGCAACTGCCGATATCGATATTTTTTTGTGACTGCGTTCACCCTATACTGCGGGCCTACACGGAGTCCGACACCATGATCCCCGAAGCACTGCTGCAGGCCGCCATCATCCTTAACGTAAATGCTGCCCTGGCAGAGGATATCGGAGAAGGGGACATTACCGCCGGCCTTATTCCAGCCTCGGCGCATGCCCGGGCACGCATCATCACGCGAGAACCCATGGTGCTTGCCGGACGCCCCTGGGTGGATGCTACCTGTCAGACCCTTGATCAGGGCATAACCCTGCACTGGGTTGCGACAGAAGGCGCCGAAATTGCGCCAAACGGCACACTTTTCGAGATGGAAGGCAAAGCCCGATCACTGTTGACTGTCGAACGCACACTGCTCAACTTTGTGCAAACCCTGTCCGGCACGGCCACGGCCGTACGCACCCTGGTCAAACAGATTGAAGGAACCCGCGCCCGCCTGCTTGATACTCGCAAAACCTTGCCAGGTCTGCGCATTGCACAGAAATATGCCGTGACGATTGGTGGTGGCCAGAATCATCGTCTGGGTCTGTTTGATGCGTTCCTGATCAAGGAAAACCACATCATGGCGGCCGGCAGCATTGCCGCGGCAGTCGGCCAGGCACGACAGCTCTCGCCCGGAAAACCGGTTGAAGTGGAGGTGGAAAATCACGGGCAACTGGATGAAGCCCTGCAGGCCGGAGCAGACATCATCATGCTCGACAACTTCTCGCTGGCCGCCATGGCAACTGCCGTCACACACACCAACGGCCGCGCCTTGCTGGAAGCCTCTGGCGGCATCCACGCCAACAATCTGCGGGCAGTCGCCGAAACCGGTGTGGACTACATCTCGATGGGCGCTCTTACCAAGGATGTGAAAGCGATCGACCTTTCAATGCGGTTTGTTGACTGAGACGGTCATTGCGCCTCACCCGGTGCCTTGTTACTGATGTCCGGCAGGCCACCGTCCAGCGCAAGATAGCCGAGATAGTCACCATCCCGTGAAAAAATCAGGATGCCATTCCGGTAGCGCCCCTCAAACAGGGCAAAAGAATAGTCCTCCATGGAGTTGCCGGGCTGACCCGCCACCCAGTCAGTCCAGGCAGAAAGCTGGTTCGCTCGGAGATAGGCCGCAAACGCCTTCTGATTAGTGAAGACCTTCCCCAGATTCGCCTTGAACGGCTGAAACAGCCAGGCTTGTGACTCGGTATGAAAGCCATGCCGGAAAATCATGGCCATCAGCTGTTGTTGCTCTTTCTCACCTGCTGGTTCACGGCGATACACCAGGGGAGGACTGTCATCCGAATAGACCTGTAGCCGCTCCGGTGTGCGGTACTGCAGCGCCATGATGGAAGGCGCAACCGAAATAAACCGTTCTGTACCATAAACCACTGCAACCGGCCGCTGGTTCCAGACCTGATATGCGCCCCAGATCATCGCCCCGACCTGGATCAGGAGCGTGACCACAATATTGAATATCAGTTTGTTGCGCGACTTGTCCGGATGCGCAAATACCAGCGCCAGCACAGGCCCCAGTATGAAACCCACGACCAGAACCAGGCCAAGGCCCTGAATACCCCCATCCAGCCAGAACAGATAACCCGGAAACCAGTATCGTCCGATCAGGAATGCCAGCACCATGGCGAAAACAAGGAAAACCCCGAAACTGATCAGTGATGCTTTCAGCTTGTGCAAAACAACTTCACGAGAAAGCATGCAGACCACTCCGCTTAATACTCACGTTTTTTTCTGAATGAATTCTATCTTGTAACCATCCGGGTCTTCGACAAAGGCAATCACGGTGGTGCCGTGCTTCATCGGGCCCGCCGGACGAGTCACCTTGCCTCCACGCTCGGCCACACGAGCACACGCCGCCGCTGCATCGTCCACTTCGAGCGCAATATGGCCATAGCCGGTGCCAACCTCGTAATCAGCTGTATCCCAATTATGCGTCAGTTCCAGCACGGCGCCCTCTGACTCGTCCTGGTACCCGACAAACGCCAGCGTAAACCGGCCTTCCGGGTAGTCATGGCGACGCAAGACGCGCATATCCAGTACATCGGTATAAAAGCGCAGTGAGCGCTCCAGGTCACCCACGCGCAGCATGGTATGCAGAATCCTCATTACGCCTCACTCCTCAGTACAGGGAAGACTGCCCCCGGCAACGGGCCAAGGTACCGAAAACGGGGACACACCTCGCCGCTCATGGTCACCGTTTCCTGAAACATCGACAGCGGACGCACCCACCAG
>CAYGBB010000376.1:0-2449 GCA_964347985.1 uncultured Moraxellaceae bacterium | reverse complement strand
CTGGGTGCTGCCAATTTCGTCCAGAGCCATGGGGTGACGGATCTGTCGAAGGGGCTTGCCAACAAGGGCACCTTGAACTTCCTGTTCCCGATCGGGCTGATCGGCATACTGACCCTGATGTTTTTCTGGTTCCGTGACACGGCCCGTGAGTCCATGGCCAACATGAACTCGGCCCAGATGGATCGCTCCTATCGGCAGGGGATGACCTGGTTCATTTTTTCCGAAGTGATGTTTTTTGCGGCCTTCTTCGGTGCCCTGTTCTATGCGCGCTTGCTGGTGGTGCCGTGGCTGGGCGGTGAAGGTGCTCGCGGCATGATGACGCACGAGCTGCTCTGGCCCGAATTCCAGGCCATGTGGCCGCTGATCAAGACGCCGGGTGGCGGTGTGACCGAGGCCATGAGCCCGTGGGGTCTGCCCTTCATCAATACGGTCCTGCTGGTGACATCGTCGGTTACCCTGACCATTGCCCACCATGCCCTGCTGGTGGGCAACCGTAGCAAACTGCTCAAGTACCTCGCGGTTACCTGTGTGCTCGGTATCACCTTCCTGGGGCTGCAGGTGGAAGAGTACATGCACGCCTACAGCGAAATGGGGCTGACGCTGAAGTCGGGTATTTATGGTTCTACCTTCTTCATGCTGACGGGCTTCCATGGCATGCACGTCACCATCGGCACCATCATGCTGATCGTGATGCTGCTTCGTTCGGCCAAGGGGCACTTCACCCCCGAGAACCACTTTGCCTTCGAGGCAGCGGCCTGGTACTGGCATTTTGTGGACGTGGTCTGGCTGTTCCTGTTCCTGGTGGTCTACTGGTTCTGAGTGACGTGCAGGATGCACAAAAAAGCCCGGGTTCGCCGGGCTTTTTTGCATGTGTCAAATGGTGGTGCAGATGCTCAGCGGGCTGGTGCCGGGGTGGTTGCCGCCTGGTTCGCCGGGGCAGCCTTTGGCAGCCCGTGCGGGGCGATCAAGCCAAAGAATGATGCGACATATAATCCCACCAGAATGGCAATGGTAAACACCAGGCGCCAGACCAGTGATTTAAGTGCTTTCTCGGAGTTGTCCTTGCCGCCCTTGACCAGATGCGAAAGGGCAAGGAACAGGTTGATCAATACCGCCAGCATGGCGACAACAACGATGATTTTTATCCACATGGTCATTACCAATGGTTGAACAGACCCGAGAGTGTAAATGATGACGGGCTTGCTCACGAAAGAATTGCGTATCCGTCTGGGTTCCAGACTGTGGGTCTGTCCGGTCTGGGCCGTCGTGCTGGCAGCTGTAGGTGCCGGATTCTTCTGTCAGCTGGGCACCTGGCAGTTGGGACGGGCGGCTGAAAAGGCGCATATGACGGCGCGATATGCCATGCAGTTGAATCAGGCGGCAGTACCGTTGGTGGCGCTGCTTGCGGATGCGCAAGCCACTGAGATCGATGATCGCCGTGTCACTCTGGACGGGCGCTGGGACAATTCGCGGACGTTATTCCTGGAGAACCAGATGCGAGGCCCCAAGGCGGGTTTTCATGTCTATACGGTGGTGTTTCCGGAGGCAGACCCGGTGGGGGTTCTCGTGAACCGTGGCTGGGTTCCCATGGGGATGGATGTGCAACAGTTGCCATCAGTGCCGCCAGCAGTGAATGGTCACATGGAAGGTTCGGTAGCGTATCCTTCGGCGTATTTTACGGTAGGTCAGCCAGACTATCGGCAACACCCCTTGAGGGTGCCCCGTCTGGATTTGCCAGAATTGCAGAGGGCTCTTGATGTACAATTGCGCCCCTTCGTGATCCGGCTGGACAGTAGTCATCCTGAGGGATTTGTGCGGGAGTGGGCACCTGCGACGCGCCTTGGCATGACCCCTGAGAAGCATCGTGCCTATGCCTTTCAGTGGTTCAGTCTTGCTTTTGCTGTGCTGGTGGTTCTCCTGGTCGTGAATTTGCGCAAGAACGGTAATGCCAACAATGAATGAACAAACTCCGGTCGCTCCAGGCCAGCTGAAAAAAAACCGGCTGATGTTGTTGCTGTTGCTGGCAACGTTTGTGGTGCCGTTTGTAGTGGGCGATCTTGCCTACAAGCTCGGCTGGTACCAGGGCGGAAAGACCAATCACGGGCAGCTGATTGATCCCCCGGTTGCCTTTGCCGATTTCAAGGCTCGCACTGCAGAGGGGCCGGTCGACGCTGCCGTGTTTGCAAAAAAAGGCTGGTGGCTGTTGTACGTGGTGCCGGCCGAGTGCGATACAGCGTGCCGTAATCGTCTTTTCCAGATGCGACAGGTGCGCAAGGCACTGGGCAAGGAGGGCGACCGTGTGCAGCCGCTGCTGGTACTGACGGGGCCTTTGGGCGCAAGTACGGAAGCCTTGCTGGGACAGGAATTCAGCGAGTTTGTTCGACTGGAGGCATCTGCATCGCAGGTGACGGCGGCACTGGCGCGTCTGCTGCCGGATGCAGCCAATGCC
>CAYGBB010000375.1:0-2456 GCA_964347985.1 uncultured Moraxellaceae bacterium | reverse complement strand
ACTCAATCCCACCAAGGCCATCGGGCATATCCGCAACATGCTGCTGAGCCAGGGGACCTGATCCTCTGAAAACCCCGCCAACTGGCGGGGTTTTTTTTGACCCTGGTCAGTCTTTTTCAGCGTCATTGCACTGACCCGGTAGCTCTTCATTGGGAACCGGTGCACAATACCGGCGCGCGTGGTCTGCAGGCGTCAAGCTTGTCAGTTATCATGGCCATGCGCGCAGCTCCTCAGGCTATACCAACGTCTGAGAGCCGTTTCAGCCCCCCTTTGCTAGACTCAAAACGGGGGGTAGGGTCGTGAGGTCTTACCCAGACATCGCGGGTCATTGTAAAGAGAAGGCGAAACAGCACCGCTCCGGCTATCTGGGTCGCGGAACTTCTCTCTTTGGAAACATGAAAATGCAAGACGGCCTCATGCTGCGACAGTGGAGCACTTCGCAGCTCTCGGCAGAAAACGCTGCCTACGTCGAAGAACTTTACGAGCAATTCCTCGTTTCTCCCCAATCAGTGCCGGAAGACTGGCGCAGCTATTTTGAAAAGCTGCCGCGCGTCGACGGTATCGCCCAGGACACCCCGCACAAGGGAGTTCGCGAGCAATTCCTGTTGCTGGCCAAAAACTCCTCCCGTGCCCAGGCTCTTCCTACCAGTCGCGTCAGTACCGAACATGAGCGTCGTCAGGTTGCTGTGTTGCAGCTGATTGCCGGTTACCGCAATCGTGGTCATCAGCGCGCAAAACTGGATCCTCTTGGATTGATGCCGCGTGAAGAAGTGCCCGATCTTGATCTCGCCACTCACGGGCTCAGCCGAGCCGATCTGGATACCGTGTTTAATACCGGCAATCTGGCCATTGGCAAAGAAGAGTGCACGCTGGGTGAAATGGTGCAGGCGATGGATGCCATTTATTGCG
Organism: uncultured Moraxellaceae bacterium; assembly: GCA_964347985.1. Classification (GTDB taxonomy): domain Bacteria; phylum Pseudomonadota; class Gammaproteobacteria; order Pseudomonadales; family Moraxellaceae; genus UBA2031. The sequence continues at coordinate 1,547 of CAYGBB010000375.1, read as the reverse complement.
GCTCCATTGGTTCCGAGTACATGCACATCGTGAACACGGCAGAGAAGCGCTGGATTCAGCAGCGACTCGAAAGTGTGCGGGGCAATCCGAATTTCTCCATCGAAACGCGCAAGCATGTTCTGGAGCGTGTCACTGCCGCCGAGGGCCTGGAAAAATATCTGGGCACCAAGTATGCCGGCGCCAAGCGCTTTGGCCTTGAAGGTGGTGAGGCCCTGATTCCTCTGGTGGATGAGCTGATTCAGCGCGGTGGTTCGTACGGCGTCAAGGAAGTGGTTATCGGCATGGCCCATCGCGGGCGTCTCAATGTGCTGGTCAATATCCTGGGCAAGAACCCCGCAGACCTGTTCAGTGAATTTGAAGGGAAAACTTTCATCAAGCAGGGTTCGGGTGATGTGAAGTATCACCAGGGCTATTCATCAAATTTGATGACGCCCGGTGGTGAAGTGCATCTGGCGCTGGCGTTCAATCCGTCTCATCTTGAAATTGTGTCTCCGGTGGTTGAGGGTTCGGTACGTGCGCGTCAGGATCGTCGCAAGGACGAGCAGGGACGTCAGGTGCTGCCCATCAATATTCATGGCGATGCGGCCTTTGCCGGACAAGGCGTGGTCATGGAAACGTTCCAGATGTCGCAGACGCGCGGTTACAAGACCGGCGGTACGGTGCACATCGTGGTGAACAATCAGGTGGGTTTTACCACCAGCATCAAGGAAGACTCGCGTTCGACCGAATATTGCACCAGTGTTGCCAAAATGGTGCAGGCGCCAATCTTCCATGTGAACGGCGATGATCCGGAGGCTGTCTTTTTTGTCACGCAGCTGGCGCTGGACTTCCGCATGGAGTTCCAGAAAGACGTGGTGATTGACGTCATTTGCTATCGTCGTCGTGGTCATAATGAGGCTGATGAGCCTTCCGCGACCCAGCCGCTGATGTATCAGGTCATTCACAAGTTGCCGACTACTCGTGCCATTTATGCAGAGCGGCTGGTACAGGGCGCCGTGCTGACACAGGTGCAGGCTGATGACATGGTGGAGGAGTATCGCAAGGCTCTCGAAGCTGGCAGCCATGTGGTCAAGTCGCTGGTGCGCGAGCCCAACAAGACTCTTTTTGTTGACTGGTCTCCGTATCTGGGGCATGCCGTTGTCGATGAGTGGGATACCGGCGTACCCATCAAGACACTGCAGGACCTCGGCAAGAAGCTTGCAAAGCTGCCAGAGACATTTGTGGTGCAGAAGCAGGTGCTGAAGGTGCAGGAAGACCGCACCAAAATGTGGGCCGGTAATCTGGAGTTCAACTGGGGCGCTGCCGAGACCTTGGCGTATGCCTCCGTTCTGAACGAAGGTTTTCTGATTCGTCTGACCGGTCAGGATGTGGGTCGCGGCACGTTTTCGCATCGCCATGCCATTCTGTACAGTCAAAAGGATGGTTCGGCATACGTTCCCCTTCAAAACATTGATCCCCAGCAGCCCGAGTTTGAAATTTACGATTCGCTGTTGTCTGAAGAAGCCGTGCTGGCCTTTGAATATGGTTATGCCACTACCACGCCCAAG
>CAYGBB010000374.1:0-2460 GCA_964347985.1 uncultured Moraxellaceae bacterium | reverse complement strand
GGTTGACCGTTATAAGGAGCTGAATGCCTTCGGCCTGCACGAACTGGACTTCACCGGTATTCCGCCAGTGCGCTTTAAAAATATCGCTCGTCATGCCGGCATGATTTCCATGCACAAAATAGCTCGAATGCCAGAGAGTAAGCGTACTGCCATTCTGGTTGCCTTCGCCAAGGCCTATGAGACCATTGCCCTCGACGAAGCCCTGGACGTTCTGGATTTACTGATTACCTATATCGCTGGGGAGGCGAAAAAGCTGGGTCAGAAAAAGCGGCTGCGAACACTGAAAGATCTGGATAAATCCGCGCTGGCTCTGGCAGAAGTTTGTGCCCTGATACTCAATGAAAGTATGCAGGATGAACTACTGAGGTCGGCCATCTTTGCCAAATTGCCACGTGAAAAATTGGCGGAATCGATTGCTACCGTCCATGAACTGGCTCGCCCCTACGACAATAACTTTCAGGATGAAATGGTGGAGCAGTATGGCCGGGTCAGGCGCTTCCTGCCGAAATTACTGTGTGATATTGAGTTCAAAGCGGCTCCGGCAGGCAGGGCGACTTTGGAAGCCCATCAATATCTGGCCGGTCTGCTGGAATCGCGCAAACAACTACTGGAAGAGGTTCCGCTGGATATTGTTTCTAATCCCTGGAAGCGCCTGGTGTTCGACAAGGAAGGACGTGTGAACAAACGAGGCTATACGCTATGCTTCCTCGATAAGCTGCAAGATAGCCTGCGCCGTCGTGATGTCTACGTTGAAAACAGCGACCGCTGGGGAGATCCAAGGGCCAAGTTGTTGCAAGGTGCTGAATGGCAGGCCAACCGCATTCAAGTGTGTCGGTCACTCGGCCATCCACTGAATCCCAGGGAAGCCATCGATGGCCTGGTGCGCCAACTGGATACCACTTACAAACAGGTGGCCGAAAACTTCGATGACAACAAGGCGGTTGAACTGGATCTGTCCGGCAAACGACCCACGCTAACCATTACCCACTTTGACAAATTGGATGAACCGCCCAGTCTGACCTTGCTCTCGCAACAGGTTGATGGCTTACTACCAAGCGTGGATCTCACCGAGTTGCTGCTGGAGATCCATGCGCATACCGGTTTTGCCGACGAATTTACCCATGTCAGTGAATCCAATGCTCGCGCCGAGGATCTGACTGTCAGCGTCTGCGCGATGTTGTTGGCGGAGGCCTGCAACATCGGTTTGGAGCCGCTGATCAAGCATCAGGTGCCCGCGTTAACCCGGCACCGCCTGAACTGGGTCAAACAGAATTACCTGCGGGCAGAGACTCTTGTGAAAGCCAACGCCAAGCTGGTGGACTACCAATCCACTTTATCTCTGGCCAGGAAGTGGGGCGGCGGTGAAGTCGCTTCCGCCGATGGCATGCGGTTTGTGACACCCATCCGCACCATCAACGCCGGACCCAATCGAAAATACTTTGGCTCTAGTCGCGGCATTACCTGGTACAACTTTCTTTCGGATCAGTTCTCCGGCTTTCATGGCATTGTCGTCCCTGGAACACTGCGTGATTCCATTTTTGTTCTGGAGGGACTGCTGGAGCAGCAAACTGGCCTGAACCCGGTGGAGATCATGACCGATACTGCTGGTGCCAGCGATATGGTATTTGGCTTATTCTGGCTTCTGGGCTATCAGTTTTCACCGCGCTTGGCTGATGCCGGTGAATCCGTTTTCTGGCGTGTGGACAAAGAAGCCAACTACGGTGTACTGAATAACCTGGCCCGTAGCTGTGCCAACCCCAAAAAGATTGAGCATCACTGGGAAGATATGATGCGCATCGCCGGTTCGCTCAAGCTGGGTACCGTGCAGGCCTCCGAGTTAATCCGATCACTACTCAAAAGTGATCGTCCTTCCAGTTTGGCACAAGCCATCATTGAAGCAGGCCGGATCAACAAAACCCTGTACCTGTTGAACTACGTGGATGATGAAGACTACCGCCGTCGAATTCTTACCCAGTTGAATCGCGGTGAAGGTCGCCATGCAGTTGCACGGGCGATCTGCCACGGCCAGCGCGGTGAAATCCGAAAGCGGTACCGGGAAGGACAGGAAGATCAACTTGGGGCGTTGGGCTTGGTGACCAACGCACTGGTGCTGTGGAACACAATCTACATGCAGGCCGCTCTGGATCACTTGAGACAACAGGGTGAGGACGTGAAAGAAGAGGATGAAGCCAGGCTATCCCCGCTCACCCATAAACACGTGAATATGTTGGGCCACTATTCTTTCACCCTGACGGAACAGGTACTGAATGGGCAGCTCAGGCCGTTGAAGCAACCATCGGAACTGGACGAATGGTCTTAGCGTACGTTTTCGTACCGTTGGACTTCAAACCCCTACAAGTGGCCGCAGGGGGCAACGACATTGCACAGTTTGGCGGATCAGGGCAAGGCGACCGCTGGAAACTTGATTCCCAGCCGGACGCTCCACGTTCGCCGTATGAG
>CAYGBB010000373.1:0-2464 GCA_964347985.1 uncultured Moraxellaceae bacterium | reverse complement strand
CTGGCAGAATTCCAGGCCCTGCAGTTCCGGCTGGCCGACATGGCCACCGAACTGCAGGCAGCACGCCTGATGGTGTATCACGCGGCCAGCCGACTGGATGCCGGCGACAGCGATGCCACCCTGCATTGCGCGATGGCGAAACGCTTTGCCACCGATGCGTGTTTCACCGTGTGCAACGAAGCACTGCAACTGCATGGCGGATACGGCTATCTGCGCGACTTCCCGCTGGAGCGCATGGTGCGCGATGTGCGCGTGCACCAGATTCTGGAAGGCACCAACGAAATCATGCGCCTGATTGCCGCGCGCAAACTGCTGGAAAAAGACTCCCTCTAAAGAAAAACCCCGCAAGGGCACGGATAAAGGACAACAACAATGAACACCATCGCCTTCTTCGGCTGCGGCAACATGGGCGCCCCCATGGCGCGAAACCTGCTCAAGGCCGGTTTCACCGTACGTGTATTTGATCTCAATCCCGCACTGACCGAACCCCTTGAAAAAGAAGGCGCCATTGTCACTGCTGCTCCTTCCGACACCATTGCCGGTGCCGACACCGTCATCACCATGCTGCCCCATGATGCCGCTGTGCTCGGCCTCTACATCAATGGCGAAAATGGCCTGCTGGATTTCCTGACAGCCGACATGCTGGTGATTGATTGTTCCACCACCTCACCGGAATGTGCGCGCAAGGTCTCGGCTGCCGCACACGCACGCAATATCGCCATGATTGACGCGCCCGTTTCCGGCGGCGTTGCCGGTGCCGCTGCCGGCACCCTCAGTTTTCTCTGCGGTGGTACGGCTGATGATGTGGAGCGCGCCCGTCCCTTCCTCTCCGTGATGGGCAAGAACATCATGCATGCCGGCCCGGCCGGTGCCGGTGCCGTCGCCAAGATCTGCAACAACATGCTGCTGGCCGTGCACATGATCGGCACCTGCGAAGCCCTGCAGATGGGCGTTGATAACGGGCTTGATCCGGTTGTGCTCTCCGACATCCTGCTGAAAAGCTCCGGCCGCAACTGGTCCCTGGAACTTTACAACCCCTGGCCCGGCGTCATGGACAATGTACCCGCCTCACGCGACTACAGTGGCGGCTTCCAGGTTGACCTGATGAACAAGGATTTGGGCCTGGCCATGGAAGCGGCGCTGCACAGCAAATCCGCCACCCCCATGGGGGCACTGGCCAAACAGCTCTATGCCCTCCACACCACGCATGGCAACGGCAAGCTCGATTTCTCCTCCATTCTGAAAATCCTGCAACCCTGATACTGCAGCGACAAGAAATTGGCCTCCTCATGCCTTTGCATGCGGAGACATAGCGCCGACAATACGCCACGCAAATTGCAATCCCGCCCCCACCCTGTGGAGACATCACGTGGCGTTATCCAATGCAGGCAAGGCCGACCTCTATCTGGTCATCGTGACCCTGCTCGCCGCCGTCAGCTGGATCTTCTCGCGCGAAGCCGTCCTGCTCATGCCTCCCCTCCTGTTCATGTCCATGCGCTTTCTGCTGGCGGGAGCATTGCTCGCCCTCATCGGACACCGGCAGCTGCGACTGCTGACCGCTGACGCCTGTGTCCGCGCACTCAAGGTGGGGTTGGTATTTGGTGCCGGGATGAGCTGCTGGGTCATGGGGCTGTTCTTTGGCACCCATGTTGGCGAAGGTGCCTTCCTGACCAGTCTCGGTGTCGTGCTGGTGCCCGTGATTTCACGACTGGTGTTCAAGGAGCATCAGCCCCGCAGCATCTGGCTGGCACTGCCCATTGCCACTACCGGCCTGGCCCTGCTCTCCCTGAAAAACGGTTTCCGGCCAGAAGCAGGCCAGCTGTTTTATGTACTGGCCGCCAGCATCTTTGCGCTGTACTACACGCTCAATACCCATGCCGCCAATCACCGCGAAATCAGCAGCGCCGATGGCGCCACCACCCAACAGGAAAAAATACCGGCGTTGCCACTCACCGCCATTGTGCTGACCACGGTGGGATTGCTCACCACCATTCTGTCGCTGATGTTCGAGCCGTGGTTACCCACCTTCACCCATTTCTCGGCAGAAATGGCCGGCTGGATACTGGCCAGCGTGGTGCTGGGCAGCGCCGCACGCTTCCTGCTGCAAACCCATGCACAAAGCCTGTCGAATCACTCACACGGCGTCGTCATCATGGTGGTGGAGCCGGTCTGGGTCGCCTTGCTGGCCGCCGGCTGGTTTGGCGAAACCATGTCCCCCGTCCAGCTCGCTGGCTGCGGCCTTATTTTTGCCTCACTGCTGGTCAACCGGGCGAATCTGGTACGTCAGTGGCTGAAGGCTTTGTTCTAGCAAGCAGGCTCAGGCAGACGATTTCTGTTTCTGTTACAGAGTGGGAGCAACAGAGGGATGCCATGGGTGCAAGCAAGTCAACCCCACTCTCACTTGAGAGTCGTTTTTACACACCTAGCAAAGACCGCAGCGCTCAGTATTGATCTGCTTGTCATG
>CAYGBB010000372.1:0-2473 GCA_964347985.1 uncultured Moraxellaceae bacterium | reverse complement strand
GCATGGACTGGAGTGAATTGCTCGGCAGCGTGAACACACTGTCACTGTTCGGCGACCGCAAGATTGTGGAGGTGCGCTTCAGCGGCAAGCCGGATGCTACTGCCGCCAGCACCCTGGAAAAATACACTGCCAATCCCTCGCCAGACACACTGCTGCTGCTCACCCTGCCCAAGCTGGATGGCACAGCCCAGAAAGCAAAATGGTTTGTCGCCTGTGACGCGGCCGGGGTGTCCCTGCAACTGCCGGTCATCGACGCGCAAACCCTGCCGGACTGGCTTGCTGCACGCCTGCAGCAGGCCGGCCTGCGCACCGAAGACGCCGAGGCCTTTGCCCTGTTACGGGAACGGGTCGAGGGCAACTTGCTGGCCGCCCAGCAGGAAATCCACAAACTGCGCCTGCTGGCTGACAATGGCGTGCTGACCACCGACATCATTCGCAATGCCGTGGGTGACAGTGCCCGTTACAACGTCTACGACATGGCCGACTGTGCCCTTGCCGGCGATGCCGAGCGCGCTGTCCACATGCTGGCGGGGTTGCGTGCTGAGGGGCAGGCGGAAACGGTCGTGTTGTGGGCCATCGGCAAGGATGCCCGGACCCTTGCCGCATTGCGCGAAGGGGTTGATGCCGGCCAGCCATTCAACAGCCTGTTGCAGCAGAACGGTATCTGGCAAAAGCGCCAGCCGCTGTTCCAGAAGGCTGTGCAGCGCACGTCGCCCCGCCTCGCCCGCCTTCTGGTCAGTGAGGTCCTGGCCGCCGACCAGGCCATCAAGGGCCAGAGCCAGGAGCAGGGCTGGGATGTGTTGCTGCGGCTGACGCTGGCGCTCGCCGGCCGCCCCCTGTTTGCCTCTGCAGCCAACTGAGTCCATGTGATGGCTGACCCGCTCCTTCCCGACGATCAACCGGCCCTGCGTCGCCAGATCCGGCGTGACCTGATTCTGGATACGCTCGGCAACAGCGCCCTGGCAGCGGGCCTTTGGGGCTGGTTCGGCGATGCGGCCGTGCTGCATCCCCTGCTGGAAACCCGCGAGGTCATCATCGTGCTGACCGCCACAGGCGTCCTCAACCTGTTGCACCTGCCTGCGCGCCTGAAGCGGCTTCGGCAGCTCTACGCCCAGCGCGGCTGAACGCCCTCGTCTCCCGTTGGGACCGTTTATCACCTGTTACGGAACAACCATTCACAGAGGGACAGCGTTGTCCCATTATCCGCGCCATCAACCACCCGCTCGCTGGAGAACCCCATGAGCAAGGCGCTGAGCAAAAAGCACCGCAGTGCGAAGTCGCTGGTCTTCGACCCGCTGTTTCGAACCCGCCAGGAAAAGGCGAAAAAAGGCAAAGGCAGTTATGCCCGTCAGCCCCGGAATCCCCAACAGGACCCGGGGCTTCGTTTTTTCAGGGCCGCATGAATTACCGCACCACCCGGCGGTTGCGATAGCACTCCACAGCCGGCATCATCGGGCCTCACACGCGGCGCTGATGACCTCTTCCGATGAACAACAATAACGACACTTCCAGCATTTCCTTCACTGCGCACTACACCGGTTATGTCTGGCACCATTACGGACTGTCGGGCAAAAGTTTTGCCACGGCCCAGGGCCATACCTACTACACACTGTTACGCCCCTTCGAATGCGCCGCCCGCCGCCTGCTCGGCACCGACATCAAGACTACCCTGCTGCAACGCCACTTCCTGATTGATCGTGAGCTTGAACGCCTGATTGCCACATATCCGGACCTGCAGATTGTCGAACTGGCCTGCGGTCTGTCACCGCGCGGGCACCGTTTCACCCAGAAGCACCGCAGCATTACCTACATCGAAACCGACCTGCCCGGCATGGTTGCCCGCAAACGCCCCTTGCTCGCAGGCATCGGCTCACTGAGCGAACGCCATCGCGTGGTGACCTGCAACATTCTTGACAGGAACACCCCCGACAGTCTGGAAAACGTGATTGCCCGCGAATGCAGCAATACGCGCCCTCTGGTGGTAATCACCGAAGGCCTGGTGAATTATTTCGAGCTCGCCACCATCAGCACGATGTGGCAGCGACTGGCCACCCTGCTCAAGGATTTTCCGCTGGGCGTGTACCTGACGGATGTTTATCCGGAAGTGGAAGGCCACCGCTTTGCCGGCATCATCAAGGCATCCAACCAGCTCTTGCGCACTGCATCGCGCAGCCGCTTCATGCTGCACTTCAGCAGCGATCGCTCCATGCAGTCACACTTTCTGGCCCAGGGCTTTGCACAAACCACCGTCTTCAATCCGGATCATGAAAAAACCGGAGCACCGGCCGCACGTGGCGGAGCGATAGTTCGTGTCATCCGGGCGCAAGCGCAGACCGCCTGAGCACATCCATAAAACAGCCTGCATGAAAAAGCCCGCATCATCGCGGGCTTTTCCGTTTCAGCCTTGTGTTCATGAGGCCTGATCATGATACAGCGAGGCAACTTTCCGGCGCCCGCTGCCCATCTCCTGATC
>CAYGBB010000371.1:557-2487 GCA_964347985.1 uncultured Moraxellaceae bacterium | reverse complement strand
ATATACGCCTTGGCGCCATGATTTGCAGGGGTTTATGCAAAGTGGCAGGCGCAAGGATCACAGAGGCAGGTACAATGGCCGCCCTCGTGCCCACAATCAGCTGACGGCGACTGCCATGACCGAAGCCCTCCGCCTGTCCAAACGCATCACCGAGCAGTTCCATTGCTCGCGCCGTGAGGCTGAGCTGCTGATTGAGGGTGGCTGGGTGAGGGTGGACGGTGAGGTGGTGGAGGAGCCGCAATTCAAGGTGCTGGAACAGGTGATCACGCTGCACCCTGACGCCACGGTGGAGCCTTCTGCGCCCGCCACCATCCTGCTGCACAAGCCGGCCGGCTTCGCTTCCCCGGCGGCACTGGAGCTGATCAATGCCGCCTCGCATCTGGCCGACGATCCTGCGCGCATCCGCATGCTGAAAAAGCATTTTGCACGCCTGAATCCGGTTCTGCCCCTGGAGGCCCCGGCCTGCGGTCTTCTCGTTTTCACCCAGGACTACCGGGTAACACGCAAGCTGATTGATGACGCCTACAAGATCGAGCAGGAGTTCATTGTCGAGGTGGCCGGGAGTATCGCTCCTGACGGCCTCAAGCGGCTCAACCATGGCCTTGATTTTGATAGCATGGCACTGCCCCCCATCAAGGTGAGCTGGCAAAATGAAACCCGGCTGCGCTTTGCCCTGAAAACCCCGAGGCCGGGGCAAATCACTCATATGTGTGCGAGTGTCGGCCTGAAGGTACTGAGCATGAAGCGCATACGTATCGGCCGCCTATCCATGGGCAACCTGCCGCCGGGACAATGGCGCTACCTGCCCGGCCATGAACGCTTTTAATGCATGGCTGCAATGAGCAGACATGATTTACGGCGACAGAACCCATCCGGGTCTTGCACTTAACAGTTTGCTGAAAAAGGCCGGGAAGGACTTTTTCAGCAAGCGCTTAACAGGGCGGTGAAAACCCCTACACCTCACGCAACAGGATGAAACATGGCCAAGCCCAATTACTCTTTCGAAAAACGCCAGAAAGAGATCGCCAAGAAAAAGAAACAGGAAGAAAAACTGGCGGAAAAGCGCCAGCGCAAAGGCACTCCCGAAGACGAACAAGCCGGGGCCGATGATGCTGTCTCCGATGACAATGCCGCAGGGCCCACGCCGGATGCCTGATTTTCAGACAAAGAGCAGCAGCCTCCGCTCATTGCTCAAAGGCACTGCTTAACGGTGCCTACGCCTGTTCCATGCTGCGCAGCACGGCCCGCAAATCCGGACTACTGCCAATGAATCTGCAGCGCTCCATTCCTTTTTTCCAGGCACGGGCGGTGCAGCCACAGGTATTCATGTAAACATCAAGCCTGACGCCAAAATGGCAGGTGCAAACCCGCCAGACCGTAGCGGCGAACCCGGGTGCGGCCGGCACATAAAGTGGCTGGCATCCCGTAAGCAGAAGCACCGGCAGCAACCAGGCATGGCGTTGAACCGAAAAGGCATAGTATCGTTTCCCGGCTTCGGGACCGGCCTCCGGTCAGGGGGCCAAAGATCAACACAGGGAGAACATCATGCGTGCATGTCTGCGTTATTTTCTGCTGGCCTGCCTGGCCGCATTTTCACTGCCCGCCTTCGCGGAAATCCGGACAAGGGAAATCCCCTACCAGTCTGCCGACGGCACAGCACTGCTCGGCTATTACGCCTGGGACGACAGCATCAAGGGCAAGCGACCGGGCATTGTGGTCGTGCATGAATGGTGGGGCCTGAATGATTATGCACGGCGCCGTGCCCGTGAACTTGCACAACTCGGTTATGCCGCGCTTGCCATCGACATGTATGGCGGCGGCAAACACACCGAGCACAAGGGTGAGGCCATGGAAATGATGCACGGCACCACCAGTGACAGCAACGACTCCCATGCGCGCGCCCTCGCCGGCCTTGACCTGCTGAAAGCGC
>CAYGBB010000371.1:0-547 GCA_964347985.1 uncultured Moraxellaceae bacterium | reverse complement strand
AAAAAGTGGCGGCCATCGGTTACTGTTTCGGCGGCAAGATCGTGCTGGACATGGCGCGCCAGGGCATGGATCTTGCTGGCGTCGTGAGTTTCCACGGCGTGCTGGCGACAGCAACGCCGGCACAAAAAGGCAAGGTCATGGCCCGCATTCTGGTACTGAACGGTGAAGCCGACAAATTCATTCCGGCCACCGACATTGCGGCCGTCAAAAAGGAAATGCAGGATGCTGGCGTCGATTTCATCTTCGTGAATTACCCCGGCGCCAAACACGCCTTCACCAGCACTGATGCCGATCGCCTTGGCAAAGAGAACGACATGGACATCGCCTACAATGCCGATGCCGACAAGGCCTCCTGGCAGAAGATGCAGGAGTTTCTCAAGCGACTGTTCAATACTCGCGCCAGAAAAATAAAGAGGCATTGATTAACCGCTTGCTGAAAAAGCGGGCTGATGCCTGCAAAATAAAAAGGCCCGTCAAAAATGACCGGCCTTTTTATTTTCTCCCGGGCTGTCGCCGAACAACGCTGCGCCGAGCCCTGCGGCAGTGC
>CAYGBB010000370.1:0-2487 GCA_964347985.1 uncultured Moraxellaceae bacterium | reverse complement strand
CCGTTACGCACCAGGGCTGGAATCTGGTGGCCCGTCTGGAGGGCCACTGGGCCATGATTGCGGCCAGCTTTGTGCTGGTCATGGCAATGACGGCGGCGCTGGCGGTCTGGGGCCTGCCCTGGGCGGCACAGAAGGTGGCGCTGCGCCTGCCGCAGGAGTGGGTGGTACAACTGGGCAAGGGCACGCTGGCGGGTCTGGACAGCGCCATGCGCAGTACGACGACGTTGCCGGTGGCCCGGCAGCAAACCCTGCAGGCCGGTTTTGCCCGTTTGCAGTCGGGGGCGGGGGTGCCATCGGCCCTGCTGTTCCGTGACTGGCCTGAAGTTGGGCCCAATGCAATGGCCTTGCCGGATGGCACGATCGTCATGACGGACCAGCTGGAGTCACTGGCGACAGATGATCGTGAGCTGATGGCGGTGCTGGCCCACGAGCTTGGGCATGTGCATGAGCGGCATGCCTTGCAGAAGGTGATTGCCAGCTCGGGCGTGGCCGCCCTGGTATTTGTGCTGACCGGTGATGTTTCGGGGCTGTCCAGCATTGTGGTGGTAGCCCCGACCGTCATGACGCACATGCATCACTCACGGGCACTGGAGGCCGATGCCGACCGCTATGGTTTTGCCCTGATGAGCAAGACCGGCCTGGACCCGGTATGGTTTGCCCGCATCATCCGCAAGCTTGAAGCCGCGCATGGTGGTAAGGCCGCAAAGGGCGAAAAGGCCGAGGTGAGCGACTGGTTGCGCACGCATCCGGCCAGTGAGGAGCGGGCCCGCCAGGCCGAGCAGTACCGGGCCTGGCACTGATCTGCCTTGATCAAAGTCATTTAATATTGATAATCATTATCATTTGAAATACGATGCCTGCCCTGAACAGTGCCGGACCCGCCGGCTACTGTCTTCGCGCTAGCCAGCCATGACGGGCACTGCCCCGATAGCCAAGTGACGCACCACCGACTTGGCCATTGAGGAATCCGTCATGACTGCCCGCTTCTCCCGTCGTCCCCTTGTTCTCAGTCTTCTTGCCCTGCACGGGCTGCCAGCACTGGCCGAAGAAGCCATGCCGGCCACACCGGAGATCGTTACGCCGCCCCAGGTCATGCAGGAAGTGACGGTGACGGCAGGTGCCATCACGGAACAGAAATCCTATACCCCGGGCGTGTCGACAGTGGGTGGCAAGGCACCGGCGGCCCTGCGTGACATCCCGCAGTCCGTGATGGTGGTGGATCGTGCGGTGATGGATGACCAGGCGGTGGCCAGCCTGACCGAGGCACTACGCAATGTGCCGGGCATCACCATCTCTGCCGGTGAAGGCGGCAATATCGGCGACAACATCAATTTGCGCGGCTATTCCGCACGCACCGATGTCTATGTCGACGGTTTTCGCGACCGGGGCCAGTACAGCCGCGATACCTTTGCGCTGGATGCAGTGGAGGTGCTGAAAGGACCGGCTTCCATGCTGTTCGGGCGCGGCTCGACCGGTGGCGTGATCAATCAGGTCAGCAAGAAACCGGATCTGCAGACACGCGGCCAGATTGGCGTGAGCGTGGGGACGGACGATTACTACCGCACCACCTTTGACTACAACACCCGCATTTCCGATACCTCGGCCTTCCGCATTGCCGCATTCGGGCAGGACACGCAGTCGACGCGTGATGTGGTGGAGAAAAAGGATTTCGGTCTGGCACCGTCGATCAGCTTTGGTATCGGCACGCCGACCGAAGTGCTGGTGTCGGCACTGGTCCAGCGCAACCGCGACATTCCCGATTACGGATTTCCGCTTTATCGTGGTGCCCTCACCACGCCGGAAAATCCGGGCAAGCCGATTGCGGCAGACCATGACAATTTTTATGGCTTTACCGATGACAGCTATGACCAGGACATCAATGTCCTGAATGCATCGGTGTCACATCGCTTCAATGATGCCGTGCGCGTACAGAACCGTCTGCAATATGGCGAGTACGAAACCTATGCCTCGCCAACCACGGTAACAATTCCGACCAGCGTCACGGCATCGACCCCGCTTGATACGGTCACGGGTACCCGTGCACGCCGCGAGCGTGAGCTGCGTGACAGCACGCTGTACAACCAGACGGATCTGTTCGTGAAATTTGACACCGGTGCAATCGCGCATAACCTGATGGCGGGTGTAGAAGTCGGACGTGACACGTACGAGAACCAGGCCTACACATGGACCGGTGTGCCGACCATCAATATGGCCGATCCGGTTTATGGTCCGATGCCGGGCAGTGCAACACGCACCACCAGTGCCACCAGGACGGATAACACGGCAGAAACCGTTGCCGTGTATGTCAACGACCAGGCCGACCTGACCGAGCAGCTCAAGCTGGTCGCAGGGGTGCGCATGGATCGCTACGATCTGGAAGCCGACACGATAACCAATGCAACCGGTGCCACGCAGCGCTACAGCCGCGTGGATGAAATGACCAGCGTGCGTGGCGGCCTCGTGTGGCAGCCTGATGCAGTGCAGTCG
>CAYGBB010000369.1:0-2487 GCA_964347985.1 uncultured Moraxellaceae bacterium | reverse complement strand
GGAGGCCCTGATGAGCGACGTCGGGTGACCCGCATGAAGAGTCTAATAAAGCCTGATTCATGAGTCTTCAGTAGAGCGAGCCCGCAGCTTTTCAAAGTGCTCTTTCCAGGCCCGCTGTTCTGCTGAGGGCTTCTTTTTGGCATCTTGTGCCTCGCAAAGCTCCCGTGATTTCCGAGCTTCGTCCTCCGGCCAGCAGCTATCCCGATAGCCTTCCCAGAACACGACTGTCCGTAGCCGATGGTTAGCTGACGGGAACACCCACTCGGGATATTGCACATCAATGTAGGAAAAGAGATCGGGGTACATCCGCCGTAGCGGTGGATAGGCTGCAATCGCTGGCTGCATAGTTCTGTAGGCGTGCAGTGCAAGAACCCGTAATGGTTCAGATGCGATGGCAGCCGACTCATGCACTAACAAAATCGCCGCCGCTAATGCCTCTAGTGACCCAAGGTGCGACAGCATGCCCGCAGTCTCTTCAGTAAAGGGAAGCCTGTCGGGCCGCCCAGGCTGCAGTGATGACCGAAAAAGCAAGGCACAGACCTCCTCTCCCAGCGTTCGCAGTTCTGCATTGAGTCCATCCTGCGTCCGGGCATGCGGGAGCAGCGCTTTCCAGAGCGGGTGGAAGAGCCAGTCAGCCGTGCCGGGGTAAACCGACTCCGCGTAAGCAACCAGTTCCGACTTGGGCACCATGTTGCCCGTTTCGTACCGATCCCAGCGCTGTGGGCGCGATACCCAGCCCGCTTCCCGGTGAAATGATTCCGGGTGCAGTGATTTCTCGATCGCATAGGCGCTGGGCAATCCGGAAACCAGGCGAACGGCCTAGAACCAGACGCGCACACGTAGCGAATCGACGGGAGACTTCTTGGGGCGCCCTCGTTTGGTGGGCGACTGGGGTGTTGTTGTCATGAAAAAAGTGTAGAGGCGTGAAATTCCCGAATATTACGCCGTCTTGCTGATCAAGTCCCAGACACACAACAATCCGTGACAAGCGCAAACCTCCCGTGAGTACACGGCTATGTCACATACATCCCTATCTACATCCCAGCTCGTCGCCGACATGGAGCGCCAGTATGGCCCTTTGCTGAGCGGTACCGCTCTTTACCGGGCGCTAGGCCTGCCGTCTGCGGCCGCGTTCCGGCAGGCCGCAAGCCGTGAGGCCTTACCCGTTCAGGTGTTTTCGATTCCCCATCGCCGGGGGAGGTTTGCGCTGACCCGTGAAGTGGCGCTGTGGCTGGCCCGGCTGAAAGCCAGTACTGATGGGGTGGTGGGCCTGCCTGCACCTGAAGAGTCTGGGGTAGCCGATGATGATATGAACAGGAGGCCTGCCATGACTTAGTGATGCTGCTGCACTGAAATCACGGCCATGGAAGCAAAAAGGCCCGGGGTGATGACCCGGGCCTTTTGCAAGTAAAACAGTCTGGAGTGAGACACCTGACTGTTTCATTGTCTTTGCCTCCTTAACTGGCGTCAAGCCAGGGCCCCCTTTTGTCTTGCTGAACCGACGAGCGAGCGACCGCCTTGCAGGGCATCGCTCGCCCTTAAAAGGAGGGTTTATGAAAATACCCGTACACCTGCAGCGCCATATTGCCCGCACGCTTTGCGGGTCAGATATGAGTAATCGGAAAATTGGCCGCACTTTCAAGGTCAGTCCCAACACCGTCCGGGCCATCAGGGCACGGCTCGTACAGGCCGGATTACAGTGGGAGACATTGGGAGCACTGGACGATGAGGCATTCCGGCAAGCTCTGGGTACCGTGCCAGCCTCGGTCTCAAAACGTAAAGGCACACCTGACTGGCTCTATATCGACACAGAACTGCGCAAGCGGGACGTGACCCTGGAGCTACTGTGGCAGGAGTTTCGGGAAAGCCAGCCAGAGGGCGTGTCCTATCCCCAGATGACCCGACTGTACCGGGAGTGGCAGAAGACTCAACGGCTGTGTATGCGTCACATTTACCGGGCTGGCGACATCATGCTGGTAGATTTTTGTGGACGGACAATGCCAATCACTGATCCCGACACCGGTGAGGTGAGTCGGGCTCAAATCTTTGTGGCAGTACTGGGTGGCAGCGGCCTTATCTTTGCCTGGGCGGTGCCCAGCCAAAAAGTACCTGACTGGCTGGCCTGTCATAGCAAGGGCTTTGAATTTTATGGCGGTGTACCCCGCCAAGTCACTCCTGACAACCTCAAGTCCGCCATCCTGAAGCACGGCCGACAGCATATCGTCATGAATCAGGCTTATGCCGAGCTGGCAGAGCACTATGGTTTTGTCGTGCTGCCGGCACGGCCACGCAAGCCAAGGGATAAAGGCTTGGCTGAGGTCTCCGTTCAAATTGTGCAGCGAGGGATACTGGCACGGCTCCGCAACCGGGTTTTCTTCTCAGTGTCAGAGCTGAATGAGGCCATTGCACCGCTGCTGACCGAGATCAATAACAAGACAACCAAGAAGTTCCCCAGAAGCCGATGGGAGAGGTTCCAGGAAATTGATG
>CAYGBB010000368.1:0-2488 GCA_964347985.1 uncultured Moraxellaceae bacterium | reverse complement strand
GTCCTGCACGCTGTGCAGCCACCATCTGCTGTGCAAACAGGCGCGAGCCGTGAATCACGCCCCACAAATTCACCTTCAGCAATTTTTCCCAATCGGCAGCAGACGTATCGAGCACTCCACCCGCCATGCCGATGCCCGCGTTGTTGACCACAATGGTGGCGCCGCCCAGATCCTTTTCAATCCAGCCGGACAGCGCTTCCATTGCTTTCGCCGAGCCCACATCAACCACCTTGTGCCAGGCAGTGGCGCCCAGCGCCTCCGCCAGCTTTACGGTACGGGCAGCAGACGTTTCATTGATATCGACAGCAACAATGTCTGCACCTTCTTCGGCCAGCTTCAGCGCAGTGGCGCGACCAATGCCGGAACCTGCACCCGTAATGACGGCAAGTTGGCCGGCAAGGGGCAGTGACTGACGCTGCGGACGCACCCGTGCACGCTGCAGCGCACCGGACATCTCACCCGCCTCCACACCCGCCACAAATTCGGCGATATGGCTGGCAATCAGATCCGGCTTGCTCAGCAGCACCCAATGCCCGGCATTGATGTCGCGGCGATAAAGTTCTGGCACCCACTGCGGCAGGTCGTCAAACAGTTGTGTGCTGACATAGTTGTCTTTGGTGGGCACGATCAGCTGCACCGGACAGCTCGCATGACGCGGCTCCGGATTAATCAGTTTGTTGCGGAAATTGGCACGGTAAAGCTGCACACCATGCTTGCCGTCTTCGGTCTGCGTCGGGTTCTGTTCGTGCTCGACCACGCCCTCGCGCTTTGCCAGATACGTCGGCCACAGCTTGCCAAACCCGGCCTCCCAGGTTGCCTTCGGCAACACCGGCAACTGGAAGAAGCCGATGTACCAGGAGCTCAGCAACTGCTTCATCACCTTGGCCTTGGCCATCGGCGAAAGATTGAACGTGCGCGCGCGAATCCAGTGCGAGGCATGATCCAGCGACGGACCCGACATGGAGGTGAACGAGGCAATGCGTGGCCTCAGTCGATCGGTGGTCACCGATTCCCAGCTCTGGATCGACCCCCAGTCGTGCGCCGCCAGGTGAAACCTGCGCCCGGGAATCACCGCATCCACCACTGCCGCCAGATCCTGTGCCAGCAATTCCATGCGGTAATCTTTCACGTGCGAAGGCACATCGGACTGCCCGGCACCACGCACGTCATAGGCAATCACGAAATGTTTTTTCGCCAGCCGCTCGGCTACCTGCTTCCAGACCTGGTTGTTGTCCGGGTAGCCATGCACCAGCACCACCGGTGTCTTTTTGCTGTCGCCATACATCACGACATGAAGATTGACGGTACCGGAGACAACCCGTGTGGTGGCCACATTCACGCCCTTCACGCTCATGCCTTTCACATTCCTGTCACTCAGTGTCTTTGCATTCATGCCGCCTTGACCCCGCTCTGCTCCAGCGGCCACAGGCCGCGTTCTTTCCAGCGCCGCACATGGGGCGACTCGTCATCCAGCCAGTAGGCATCGTCTTCGGTAATCACCAGCAGCTCCTCGAACTTGGCGCCCACACCACGAAAGCCGAGATGCGGCTCCACCGCCCAGAGGCCGGGTACCGGGGCGTGATTCGAACTTTCGTTCGACGACCAGATCGGCGACCAGCCCTGCTTGCGTGCCGTCAGCGTCAGCCGTCCCAGTGCCTCGACCGCCTGCAGGCCGAACTTGAACAGCGTGTTGGGCTGCTTGCTGGTGCGCAGCGGCATGGGCTGCACGGTGTGCGCCAGGGTTTCGAAGGGATAGGCCTTGTGCCGGGGCTCGTGTCCCTGGCGCAGGATCAGCCGATCCACGGCCTGCGACACCTCGCTCATGGGACGGCGTTCGCGTATCAGCTGCAGGATCAGCGCGCGATGCTCGGCCAGATCGTCCAGCAGCAGGTCCAGAATCCTGTTTTCGCCCAGCACACTGGCGTAACCGATATCGGCCACATAGCCATTCACCACCGGTGCGTTATCCAGAATGAAGGGCATGTTCTCTTCCAGACGACGGTTGGTCGGCAGGAACTGCACCGCCACCCTGAAGCCCTGGAAGGCCGTGCGGTCGCCAAACCAGGCAAACGGCGAGTGGAACCAGTCGGTGACACCATGATCGAGCAGCCAGACCTCCTGCAGGCGGGCGGCCTCCTTTTCGGTCATGCCCGGCTTCAGCTCTTTCGCCACCGCCTCGGCAGCGGCATAGGCCAGACGCTGGACCTTGCGGAACTCCTCGAGATCGTCGGCATTGGGGATATACCCCCTGGCAGCAGACGTCGGTGCTTTGAGCAGCGGCATGGCGCCCCCTATCTGAACACTGTTAAGACAGGCTCAATTGTTACAGTATGCAATGGCACATTACAAGACCGAAATGAACCGCCAGTCAGGTGCAACTGCCTTACGGCGCCGGATGAATCCGGCTCAGTACACCCCCGCGCGCTTTTCACTGCCCCTCCCCGCCGGTTTCGGCTAGAATACGGCCCCTCCCGCCCCGCCCCAAGCC
>CAYGBB010000367.1:0-2503 GCA_964347985.1 uncultured Moraxellaceae bacterium | reverse complement strand
GTACGCACTTCTGCGGACCATTGCATCTGGAAATGAGAGCGGCGTTCTTTGTCGACGATCCCAAGAAAGGGCCTTCCAACCTTGCTGTGGGCGACTACGACAAGGCGCAACAACTGCCAGGTTTGCTGGAAGAGGGTCAGCTTACTGTAGCGGAACGCGCGAAGGGTCTGTAATCCTGTATACGTACAGTGTGAAAGTGTGAAAATATCGAGCCGCTCCCTTCCCGGGGTGGCTCGTCCAAGAGGGAGGTTCAAAATGAAGAATGACAAATTGAAGGTGTACCTGATTGCCATGGCAAGTTTGGGTATCATGTGGACAAGTTCGTCTGCTTTTGCTGCGGTGGAGAAGCGCTGTACCGCCGGAGGGCAGAAGGTAGAGTGCCCTACTGTCAGTGAGGCAGAAGCGAAGAAGGCATCGGCGGCGTTTTTGAAAGAAGGCGCTGACATGGAGGAAGGCAAAGGCGGCAGCACCTATGGCATCGCGCCGTTCGATTATCTGACGGGGGTGGGCAAGCGCGCAGACTCTGATACCAAGACTTTCAAGACGCACAGCGGTTATGGTACCGATGTCAAAGGCAGCTACAAGACGGAATTGTGGGATCGTGTCAAGGCTCCCAAGTCCGATGGCGTGAAAGACAAGAGCGTGTACGATCAATGGTCGGGTAACTGGTCTCCCACCTTTGGAACAACGCTGGTTGCCGGCGCCGATCCGACTCATGGTAAGAATTATTATTATTCCTACTGTATTGCCTGTCACGGCTGGTTGATGCACGGTGATGGCCCCAGCGCTTCTGAACTGGATCCGCGTCCAAGAACATTGACTCGTGGCGACTACATGCAGAAGAAGACCAACCTTGAATTGTTTACGGTAATCAAGGGCGGTGGTGAGGCGGTATCGCTGTCTTCGTCGATGCCAAACTGGGGTAACGTGTTGCAGGATCAGGACATCTGGAATATTGTCGCCTTTATCCGGGCAATGCAGGATGTTCAGCCACCGAAGAGCGTGGAGGAGTATCTTAACCCTAAGTCTACCTTCAAGCCGATCAAGGGCGATGTAGATGCTCTTAATGCAGCCAAGAGCAAGGACTTCCAGGAAGTGCAGGAGTTGATTGAATCGGATATGACCGGGCGTGCTCCTGGTTCCGAGCTGGTCGGCGGCAAGTTTGTCGAGGGCGGCAACAGGCACGCACCTGCGGATGTTGCAGTGAAGGTTGGCAAATAATTAAGGTTCGCCATGACGAAAGTTCACCTGGATATTGAGGTGTGCAAGTAGGCTTGATATATTGAACCTGTAGTAGATGTTTGAGAGAGGTATGTCTGCGGATGAAAGTCCAGGGATGTACCTCTCTCATTTTGTGTGTGCAAAAATATTTTTTTCAAAACATCCGGCGCCTGGATTTGCCATATAATCCCAAGCCGCAGTTGAATGGTGGGTGGTTGCCCCGAATTTGCACCTGCAATATAAACATAAGGGAATCTCTAAAAATTCGTCGCACCGGCGAAGGCAGGTGCCCAGTTGATTGAAAGCACTGGATTCCAGCCTGCGCCGGAATGACGAAATCTGAATTTTTAGAGGTGCCCATAATATAATGCCAGGCGGATCAAGGACAGCAGCACAAACCGCTGGTTATCGCCCATATAACAAAAATTTTGGCTTCTGCTCGTCCGGCCTGGGGCAATCCCCGAATAGGCGTCAATATTTTCAAAGACTAAAGCAAAGAGGTGCATTACATGTTGTCTCAAGCTTCTCTGGCCGTTGCCGAAGCGTTACCCCCATCACTTGACGCCCAATTGCATCAACGTATTCTGGTGGCGCTGGATTCCTCCGACCATGCGAATGCCGCCATGGAGAGTGCGGCGGAGCTGGCGCGGCTGGTCGATAATCCGGTGATTACCGGCGCGCATGTTTATGCCGCCAAACTGCATGATATGCGTTTCCGCCAGATGGAAGGCGGCTTGCCTGAACAGTTCAGGGAAGAGCAGGAGCTGGAGCGCCAGCGCGATGTGCACGACGATCTGATTACGCGCGGCCTGTCCATTATTACCGACTCTTATCTTGATCAGGCAGCGGACAAATGCGATCAACTTGGCATCAACTTCAAGCGTTGCTCACTGGAAGGAAAAAATTACCGGGAGCTGACAGGGGAAGCGAATTCCGGCGCTTATGACCTGCTCGTCATGGGCGCCATGGGTCTGGGCGCCATTCAAGGGAGCAGGCTGGGCACGGTAAGCAAGCGTGTGGCACGGCGTTCAGCCATCGACACGCTGATCGTCAAGGAAACTGACCGCTCCATCAGGGAAGGCACGATTGTGGTAGCAGTGGATGGCTCGGCCAAGGCTTACGGAGGCCTGCTCACCGCACTGGCGCTGGCCAAACAGTGGCAGGTGCCCGTCAAGGTGATTGCCGCCTTTGATCCCTATTATCATTATGTGGCCTTC
This sequence comes from uncultured Moraxellaceae bacterium, assembly GCA_964347985.1. Classification (GTDB taxonomy): domain Bacteria; phylum Pseudomonadota; class Gammaproteobacteria; order Pseudomonadales; family Moraxellaceae; genus UBA2031. The sequence goes on along the minus strand of CAYGBB010000367.1, from coordinate 65 downwards.
AACCGGATAGCCGGGGTGCTGTCCGAAGAGGCCGGCAAGGTATTCAAATTCAAGGATCAGGAAAA
>CAYGBB010000366.1:0-2505 GCA_964347985.1 uncultured Moraxellaceae bacterium | reverse complement strand
ATTATGATTGCTGCCCCGATGAGGGCGAGTTTTTCTGGAAGGTGTCCTGCCAGTAGAGATTGTAGTAGCACATAGGGATCGCTCAGCGGCAAGGTGTTGAGCGTCAGGCTGTAGGCCAGATTGCCTTTGATGACCCAGACGCTTGCCAGGGGGCCAAGCAGGAACAAGGCGAGAATACCAAGTTGCATCGTGCGGCGTAACAGCAGCCATTTGTGTGCACCTAGCCAGCCTTTCGCCATGATGGCATCGGCACCAATTTTTTTGTTCGCACTCACAGCTTATCTCCGTGCAGCGCTTTGGGTACTGCGGGTTTTGCTCCCGAAGCTGCGGGGTGAGTTATGGCCTCGCCACTTAAGCCCGGCCCTTGTTCATATTTGAGACCTTCCGGCAGGTTGTACTGGTGCCCAATATCGGGTGCTACCAGGCTCTCGCCTGCTTTTTTCTTCTCTTCCCAGCCCAACTGATAATGCTTACCCAGTTCGCCTTTGGCAAGCTGGATCGGGAATACCTTGATGGCAGCTACTTCCAATACGCAGGATTTTTCGCACTTGCCGCAACCGGTGCAGTGTTCTGAATGCACTGTAGGCAAGAACATGGTGTGCTTGTCGGTTCTGAAATTGTGCACCCTTTCCAGCGTGATGGCCTTATCAATCACCGGGCAGACTCGGTAACAAACATCGCAACGCAAGCCGAGGAAATTGAGACAGGTTTCCTGATCGACCAGCGCCGCCAAGCCCATCTTGGCCTTGTTAATATCGGTAAGCTTGTGATCCAGAGCACCGGTGGGGCAGGCCTTGACGCACGGAATATCCTCACACATTTCGCAAGGAATCTTGCGCGCGATAAAATAGGGTGTGCCTGTGGCAAGATCATCTTCCGGCCTGGATAATTCCAAAATATTGTAAGGGCAGTCTCGCACGCACATACCGCAACGGATACAGGCACCCTGAAAATCGTGTTCAGCCAAAGCGCCTGGCGGACGAATGGCCGAGGGCGGCAGGGCGCGCGCCTGTTTTGCATACAAGCCCAACACCAACCCGAAAATGCCAACACCGCAAGCGGTTTTGCCCATGTCGAGCAGGAATTGGCGACGTGTTGCCTGCTTGGTGTCTGATTGGATGCCGCTCATGTTGAATATTTTGGTTTGAGAACCGGATTAACAACGGATAGCACAGAGGTCACGAAGATAAATCCACAGCAAAAGCCTTCGTCCTGTTTTTCTCTATGCTCTCCTTATGCTCCTTGGTTTAAGCCTTCACAATCTTCGCTGCGCATTTCTTGAAGTCGGTCTCTTTTGAGATCGGGCAAGTGGCGTCAAGGGTCAGCTTGTTCACCAGGCGGTGCTCGTCAAAGAATGGCACGAATACCAGTCCCACTGGCGGCTTGTTGCGGCCGCGTGTTTCAACCAGGGTTGTGATTTCGCCGCGCCGGCTGATGACCTTGACCTTATCACCGCGCTTGAGACCACGCTTTTTGGCGTCTTCCGGATTCATAAATACCCATGCATCGGGCACCGCCTTATACAACTCGGGCACGCGCCGTGTCATGGAACCTGTATGCCAGTGTTCAAGCACGCGACCGGTGCACAGCCAAAGATCGTACTCGTTGTCCGGCATTTCTGCGGCGGGCTGGTAGGGCAGGGCGTAGATCACCGCCTTGCCGTCGGCATTGCCGTAGAACTTGACGCCCTCACCTTTCTTGACATAAGGATCGAAACCCTCGCGGAAGCGCCACAAAGTTTCCTTGTTGTCTACCACTGGCCAGCGTAGTCCGCGCGCCTTGTGATAGATATCGAAGTTGGCCAGATCATGTGCGTGGCCGCGGCCGAACTGGGCATATTCTTCGAACAGCCCTTTCTGCACGTAATAGCCAAAGGCGGTAGATTCGTCGTTGCTGTAGTTCTTGATGCTGTGTTCGTTGACCTTCTTCAGTTCGGCGAGCGGGAACTTATTGACCTCTCCATTGGCATAGAGTACGTCATATAGAGTTTTTCCCTTGTATTGCGGTGCTTTTTCCAGCAGCTCAGCCGGCCATACTTCCTCCACCTTAAAGCGCTTGGAGAATTCCATATACTGCCACAGGTCGGAACGGGATTCGCCCGGAGCCTTCACCTGCTGGCGCCAGAATTGGGTGCGGCGTTCTGCGTTGCCGTAAGCGCCTTCCTTCTCCATCCACATGGCGCAGGGCAGCATCAGGTCGGCAGAAACGGCCGATACCGTGGGGTAAACGTCGGAGACCACCACGAAGTTGGCCGGATTGCGCCAGCCGGGATAGGTCTCGCCATTGATGTTGGGTCCGGCCTGCATGTTGTTGGTGGTGGAAGTCCAGTAGAAGTTGATCAGGCCATCCTTGAGATCGCGGCTTTGCTTCACTGCGTGGGAGCCGATCCATTCAGGAATTGTACCGGCGGGCAACTGCCAGATATTTTCCGTAATTTCCCGATGCTTGGGGTTCATTACCACCATGTCGGCGGGCAGGCGGTGGGCGAAAGTACCAACTTCCCGC
>CAYGBB010000365.1:1390-2506 GCA_964347985.1 uncultured Moraxellaceae bacterium | reverse complement strand
ATAATGAGCCGTAAAAATGCGCGCCAGAATGCCGGGATTGCCAAACAGGATATTGCTCATCCTCAGGGCCGAGCGCCAGTTGGTCAGCTGCTTGTCCTTGTAGAGCAAATAGGCCTGATTCCCGACCATGAGCGGCAGCCCGAGGATCGTCCCCACCGCCATGCCTCCCACTCGTTTTAAATATCCGCCGATACCACCGCCGCTGGCGGCGACATACACATCAAAACTGACGCCCTTGTGCTCTGTTTCCTCGACGAAGTGCCAGTACAACATCGCCCTGAGCTCGGGATCAGACTCGTTAAAGAGCTCCGGGTTTTCCAGCATGACCGACGATATGACAGCGGTAAAATGCTCAAACGCTGCCGCCACGGAGCTCTGCATATCGACACTCAGCCTGTCCTGCAGGCCGGTTCTGATCCTGGTGAAAACAGCCGCCACCTTGTCAATCGGCACGCCTTGAGCGACACAGGCATTGTTCATTTCATCGTGCTCGCGCGCATGGATGCGCTCCTGGCGGCAGAAATTGATAGCCGCCTGGCGTACCTCCGGATCGTGCAGGTTGTCGAGTTGCACCCTGGCGGAATTCATGACCCAGCGCTCACCCTCCGGAACCGCCGCCAGAATGGCGTTCATCCAGTGCGTGGTCCATGGGTCACCGTTAAACCAGTGGCGTGCCACCGTGTCCGTGTTCATTTTAAAATGAATGTCGCGGGGCACCACTTCTTCGTATCCGATCTCTCTGCTTGCAATAGCCATGATTCGTCTCCCGGTCTTGTTTGTCTCACTGTTTCGGAGCCTGATGATCGGGTCTCCGCCTTTTGCCGCCGTGTTTATTTGGTCGGTCGACCAGCCAAATCAGGAGGCAAGCTGCACATAAAAACTTGACATCACCCAACGCCAAGACACCTGAGGCAGGCGCTGACAGCCCCACTCACTGCAGCCCGGATCACCCCGGACAATGGTGACACCAGTCAATGGTTACATTTTTTGATGTAATCATTGACTGGTGTCATTGTCAACAAGCAATATGGATGCCGTCACACGCATTAAAATGGTTTTGCAGGAGGCCCGACCTCGGGGCGATGCTTTGCTTTTGTAGGAGGCCCGACCCGGGGC
>CAYGBB010000365.1:0-1290 GCA_964347985.1 uncultured Moraxellaceae bacterium | reverse complement strand
CCTGCATCGCCGCGAGGGCGCGCCTCCTACACTGCTCTGCGCGCACCCACACCATCCTGCGCGGGCGCCCTGCACCGCTCTGCACGCCGTCATTGGCACTGCAAGGTAATCTGCATTTTAGTGCAGGAGACCATTCCCCCTGCCCTCAGGCGTTCTTAATTGCCGCAACATATCAGGCAACCTGGGTGTGCTTTGCTTTGTGCGCGACGAACTATCCAAGCTGAAAGAGTCATACCCCAAGGCGGAGTCAATGGCCAGGTTACCCAACGGTACTGACACCTTGACAGTGCCACTGCATGCGCCGCCCTTTGTATCCGTTACCGAGAAAGCGATGTGATACACACGGCCATCCCCCGTGCCACTGCGCTCGCTACGAATATACACCTGACTGGACACAAACCCTGATTGGGCATCGGGTGCCATATCGCCATCGCCGGTGCCGTTGACGGGTTCATCCTGCGTCACCCCAGTGACCGTAAGCGTCAACGCATCACCATCGGGATCGGTCGCACCACTCAGGGCAATGAGTTGCATTTTATGGTTGGGGGGGGTGAGTACGGCGGTTGAGGGAGCGACCGCCGTGCATACAGGGGGGCGGTTGGTGGAGTCGGTGGTATTGTAGCGGGCGAGGCCCAAGGCAATCCTCCACTCAGGGGTGACAACCCAACCGGTAGTCACAATTTTTCCATCCGGTTGCAATGCCCCCGCAACAGCCATATCCGGGCGTGCACCAGCCACATCCGTGTTAACAATACCGCTATTGCCAAAAGAGGTATCGGAGCTGCCATCAGCGTTATAACCCACCAGGGTAAAATCAGCCCCGCGCTCGCCCCCCATATCAGCTACACCGATGGCCACGATCTTCCCACCTGGCAGGAGAATGGCGTCTAAAGCACCATCAGCAAAATAGCCAGCCCTTGCAGGGCTAATGACGATGCCATCGCTGCCAAATGACGTATCAAGACTGCCATTCGGATGGTAGCGCACCAGCGCAAAATCCTGCTCTGTCTCCTCACTATCAGAAATGCCAGCGGCGATGATTTTACCATCCGGCTGGATCATGACTGTGCTGACGGCATCGCCGTATTTTGTACCCGACCCGACTGGCGTAATAACAACACCAGCATTGCCAAACGAGGTATCGAGACTGCCATTACTGTTGTAGCGAACCAGTGCAAAATCATCGTAGTTGTTACCACTTGAAGATCGAGTCCCCCCCGCCACCACGACCTTGCCATCCGCTTGAATGGCGACTGAAAATGCTCTTGCACCCTGCGCACTGATATTGGT
>CAYGBB010000364.1:0-2522 GCA_964347985.1 uncultured Moraxellaceae bacterium | reverse complement strand
CGCGCTGACCGGTGTGACCTCGCGTACGGAGCACGCCTATGGCGAATGCCGTTATCGGGCAGGAACCTGGTCGTGCACACGTCGGGTCGTGATCAAGGCGGAGGTCGTTCGTCTCGGCAACCGGGAGCCAAGAGACAACGCCCGGTTTGTGGTCACCAACCTGCCGGGTGCTCCGCGGAATATTTACGAGAAGGTCTACTGCCAACGCGGGCAGATCGAAAACCGGCTCAAGGAACTTCATAACGGCCTCGCCATCGACAGAACCAGTTGCACGAAATTCCTGGCCAACCAATTCCGTGGCCTCCTGACCGCAGCAGCCTATGTTCTGTTTCAGGAGTTGCGGCTTCGTTCCCGCAGAACTTCGTGCAAGAACGCACAAGTCGACACGCTGCGCATCCGCCTGATCAAAATGGCCTGCCGAGTTGAGCGCTCCGTGCGGCGGATCGTGTTTCACCTTCCGGCGGACGCCGTGTGGCGCTCGGACTGGATGCGCGTCGCCTTGTCGCTGGGTGCAGCACCCAGCTGATCCATCCGGATTCCCAAAGAGCGTCTACCTGACGTCGCGACACACGCGGCGATGGATTCTCTTGCCAAAAATTCGCTGAGCACCATAGAACGGTGTTCTGAAGGCCAGCGGCAACGAGGAAACTGCGCCAGCGAAGCCAGCGGACACTCGCATCAGGACAAAAAGTCATCCCGCAGCGAGTGATGCCGCCGAAATACCCTGCAACGGGATGGCCCCCCCGCGTCAGGATAGTTGTCGCCTCTGTTGTTCCCACATATAGCGGGTGGCGGAAGGCTGAAGAGCATGCCGCGATATTCGAATGAACTGAAGGCCTCCGTGTTGCGCAAGATGATGCCGCCGGAGAACCGGACGGTGCGGGATTTGTCGCAGGAGACCGGGATTACCCAGGTGACGCTGTATGGTTGGCGTCGTGCAGCCAGAGCGCGGGGTGTCGCTGTGCCGGGTAATGGAGAGCCTGCCGAGCAATGGAGCTCGGCAGAGAAGTTCCGGGTGGTGCTGGAGACAGCCCGCCTGGCGGAGGTTGAATTGGCTGAGTATTGCCGCTCACGCGGCCTGTACGTTGAGCAAGTGGGCCAGTGGCGCGAGAGCTGCGAGCAGGGCAATGCGCGCTCGCAGGAGGCCTTGCAGGCCGAGCGCAGCGAGCTGCGCCAGGAGCGCAAGCGGGTCCAGCAGCTGGAGAAGGAGTTGCGGCGCAAGGACAAGGCGCTGGCGGAGATGGCCGCACTGCTGGTGCTGTCAAAAAAGCTCGAGGCGTTCCGGAGCAGCCGGGAAGACGAGGACGCCTGACGATGCAACCCGACCGTGAGCAATTGATGCTCTGGATAGATGAGGCCCGCGAGGCAGGCGCCAGGCAGGCACCGGCCTGCAAGGCTGCCGGCATCACGCCGCGCACACTGCAGCGCTGGCGCGTGCCTGAAGGTGGTGTGCTGGCCGATCGCCGGCCAGAAACGGTGCGGCCAACGCCGTCTACCGCGTTGAGTGAGGCAGAGCGCGCGGTGATCCTGGAAACGGTGAACGAGCCACGTTTTGCGAGTTTGCCGCCGTCGCAGATCGTACCGAGGCTGGCAGATGAAGGCGTGTACCTGGCATCGGAATCAACGATTTACCGGGTGATGGCGGCGGCCAACCAGCAACACCGGCGGGGTCGTGCGCATCCGCCTTCGACGCGCACGGTAACGACATACAGCGCGAAAAAGGCCAACCAAGTGTGGTGCTGGGATATCAGTTATCTGCCGAGTCCGGTGCGGGGATTGTTCTTTTACCTGTATCTCGTGCTCGACCTGTTCAGCCGCAAGGTGGTGGGCTGGGAAGTGCATGCCGAAGAGTCAGGCGAACACGCGGCGGCGCTGCTGTTGCGCACCAGCCTGCGCGAAGGCATCGACACGCGAAAGCAGCTACTGGTGCTCCATGCTGATAACGGAAGCCCCATGAAGTCGGCGATGCTGCTGGCCACGCTCCAGTGGCTGGGTGTGGCGCCGTCATACAGCCGGCCACGGGTGAGCAACGACAATGCCTATGCCGAGTCGTTCTTCCGTACCTGCAAGTACCGGCCGGAGTGGCCGGCAGGTGGCTTTGCATCGCTCGACGATGCGCGGCAGTGGGTCCGGACGTTCGTGCAGTGGTACAACGAGGAACATCGCCACAGCGGCCTGAACTTCGTGACGCCAGGACAGCGACACCGCGAGGAAGCGCCGGCGGTCATGCAGAATCGGATCGCGGTGTATCAGGCTGCGCGCGACAGGAACCCCGGACGCTGGAGTGAAGATATCCGCGACTGGTCTTTGCCGGAAACGGTGTGGCTCAACCCGGAACGGGAGAAGACCAACGAAATGAAGCAGGCCGCGTAACGTTTTTTGCGACAACTACCTTGAAAATTACCGCTCTCGATGACGGAATGTCTGGGCGATACTTCGCGAATCCGATAGTGCGACCCAATCCGGTAGGCAATTGCTTCTAGGTCATCTTTCCCGCGGATTTCTCCGTCATGGACAAGAAG
>CAYGBB010000363.1:0-2541 GCA_964347985.1 uncultured Moraxellaceae bacterium | reverse complement strand
TTCCTACAAGATTGCTGACGAAACCCTGAAGGTGGCCTACGGTGTAGCCGAGGCGGATGCGAATACCGCAGCTACTCAGGAGCGTACCCTGCTGAGCGTCGGCATCGACCACAACTTCACCTCCAAGACCAAGGCCTTTGCCTTCTATACCGTGCGTGAAGAAGACAAGCTGGCAGCCAATGCCGACAACGAAGAAACCTCTATCGCCATCGGTCTCGAACACAGCTTCTAACCGCTCCTCGGAGGAGGTTCTACGGCCAGGGACGGCCAAACCTGTGTTGTTGTACTGCTTTACCTGTGTGCAGGGAGCACCTTGTCAAACGGAACTGATGACAACCCGCCGAAAGGCGGGTTTTTTATGGGCGTCGACCAGACGCTAACCCATTGATTTCAGTAGCCCTCATCAGCCCTTCATTGTGGCCCCAGCGCCCCCCGTGCTAACATTCATTCCCATCTTTTGGCCCGTTTTATTGCCCCGTTTCATTACCCCCCGGGCAAGCGGCGCCATGCCTGCATTCTCAAGTTGTCTGGATCCTTCATGACTAAGTACATCTTCGTTACCGGCGGTGTTGTTTCCTCATTGGGTAAAGGGATTACGGCCGCCTCCCTCGCCGCCCTGCTGGAGGCGCGTGGGCTCAAGGTCACGATGACCAAGATGGACCCGTACATCAACGTCGACCCGGGCACCATGAGCCCCTATCAGCACGGTGAAGTCTTCGTGACCGATGACGGTGCCGAGACCGACCTTGACCTGGGTTATTACGAGCGTTTCCTGCGCCATGCGCGCATGAGCAAGGCCAATAACTTCACGTCCGGCCGCATCTATCTGGATGTCATCCAGAAAGAGCGTCGTGGTGACTATCTGGGCGCCACCGTCCAGGTCATCCCGCACATTACCGACGCCATCAAGCAGCGCATCCGCGAAGGCGGCAAGGGCTACGACGTCGCCATTGTCGAGATCGGCGGTACGGCCGGTGACATCGAGTCGCTGCCGTTCATGGAAGCCGTGCGCCAGATGCGTGTCGAGCTGGGGTATCAGGGCTCGCTGCTGGTTCACCTGACCCTGGTGCCGTATATCGCCTCGGCCGGTGAAACCAAGACCAAGCCAACGCAGCACTCCGTCAAGGAGCTGCGCTCCATCGGCCTGCAGCCCGATATCCTGGTCTGCCGTTCCGATCACGAGATTCCCGAAGAGTCCCGTCGCAAGATTTCCCTGTTCACCAACGTGGACGAAAAGGCCGTCATCCTGGCCATTGATGCCCCCAGCATCTACATGATTCCGCTCAAGTTCCATGAGCAGGGTATGGATGATCTGGCGGTCGAGCGGCTGGGCCTGAGCTGCCCGCAGCCCGATTTGTCGGACTGGGAGCGTGTGGTCAATGGTCTGATGCATCCGGAAAAGGAAGTCACCATTGCCATGGTCGGCAAGTACGTTGAATTGATCGATGCCTACAAGTCGATCAACGAGGCCCTGCTGCATGCCGGTATCCAGAACAAGACGCGTGTGCGCATCAACTACATTGATGCCGAGTCCATCGAGCAGGATGGCACTGGCGTGCTGGACAAGGTTGATGCCATTCTGGTTCCCGGCGGCTTCGGTGATCGTGGTACGGAAGGCAAGATTTCCACAGTGAAATTTGCCCGTGAAAAACGCATTCCCTATCTGGGCATCTGCCTGGGCATGCAGGTAGCGGTGATTGAGTACGCCCGTAATGTCGCCGGCCTGGAGGGCGCGCACTCCACCGAGCTGCGCAAGAATCCAACTCATCCGGTCATCGGCCTGATTACCGAGTGGCGCACCGAAACCGGTGAAGTACAGCGTCGTGACGAAACCTCTGATCTGGGCGGCACCATGCGTCTTGGCGCGCAGGAATGCCGTCTGACCGCTGGCACAAAAGCCCGCGAGCTTTATGGCAAGGACGTGATTGTCGAACGTCATCGTCACCGTTATGAAGTGAACAACAATTACCTGCCGCAGCTGGAAGGCGCAGGTCTCGTGGTGTCCGGCCGCAGCATGGACAATAACCTGGTCGAAGTGGTCGAGATTCCCGATCACCCCTGGTTTGTGGCGTGCCAGTTCCATCCGGAGTTCACCAGCTCGCCGCGTGACGGGCATCCGCTGTTTGGCGGATTCATCAAGGCGGCACTTGTGCATGCCGGCAAGGAGTAAAGTCATGACACAGAAAGTCATCACCCTCGGCAAGATCGAGATTGGTAACGACAAGCCCTTCGTGCTGTTTGGCGGCATGAATGTGCTGGAGTCCCGTGATCTCGCCATGCGCGTGTGCGAAGAATATGTGCGTGTCACCGACAAGCTGAACATCCCCTATGTGTTCAAGGCGTCTTTCGACAAGGCCAACCGTTCCTCGATCCACTCGTATCGTGGTCCCGGCATGGAAGAGGGCCTCCGGATTTTCGAAGAGATCAAGAAGACTTTTGGCGTGCCGGTGATTACCGATGTGCACGAGCCGTATCAGGCCGCCCCGGTAGCCGAAGTGGCTGACATCATCCAGCTGCCGGCGTTCCTCTCGCGCCAGACCG
>CAYGBB010000362.1:0-2546 GCA_964347985.1 uncultured Moraxellaceae bacterium | reverse complement strand
GCGTAAGGGCGCAGAGCTGACCGTGCGCCAGCGTGAAGAGGCGGGCCGTAACGACCGCTTTGGCGCGACGCAGACGCGCGGCGAGGGCGAGTTCGATCGCACCATGGATTGGAGGTGGGCCTCGCTCACTTCTTCGGATCGCGAGAGGCAGTCGCGCAGCCGCATGTACGATGCCTTCGGTTTGCCCAAGATGCAGCTCAAGATCGCGGATTCGACCAACCGCCTCAAAGCTGGCGTCATGAAGTTCGCAGCAGACCCGACGTTCCAGGCTTACACCGTCAACCAGCCGGGCGTCCGCGAATTGTTCGATGACATGCAGGCCGGCGTCAAGCAGCTCGAGGCGATGCAAGAGGCGCTGCGGCGCGCGCCGAACGACCTTGCTCTAAAGGCGGAGGCTGACCTGGTGGAGCGACGGGTTCTCCAGGCGGCGCAGCTTGTAGAGCAGGCACACAGCTCGTCTACCGGGCAAAGCATTGCGGGACCAGAGGCGAACCCGAACGAAGAAGCGGCCCCGTCCGGTACGGGCGATTCAATCGAAGACTTCCCGGACTAGTGGCCAATGCCCAACAGCAACGCGGACATACAGGCGCTCATTCGGGAAACGCTTGGGCACGATGTCCAGTCGGTGCTCAAGGATACGAACACCCTTGATCTCTGGGCGCGCAATCAGTCGGACACACTCAACCGCGCAGTGGCTCTGCGTGGCACGAAGGAGTTCGACGCAGGCGGCGCCGCAGACCAGCTAGCGATGACCTATGCCCTGCGCCAGGGCAAGATCCTCCAGGAGTCAGGCAAGCGCGTCACCAAGACCGACGTGTACGCCATTCGAGACGCGGCACGCGAGCGCTTTCAGCGCGAGCTAGACACGCGCCTCAGTGGCGGGAAGGAGTCCGTGCGGGCGGCCGTCCGCGGCGGCGGGCTCTTTGGGCCCGATGACTATGCCTTGCGGCCGGAGCAGCACGAGGCGTTCCAAGCCGGGAAGCCCTACAATCTCACAGGCGACCAGGCACTTGCCTACCAGATTCGCGCAGGCAACCTCGAGGACGAGGACATCGATCGCGCCGCCGTGAGTCGTGGCTGGGTGGGCCCTGAGGGCGAGAAGCGGCTCGAGGAAGCCAAGGCGCTTGCGACCACAGAGCGCGATCCGGCGAAGCGGGCTAAGGCAGAGGCAGACCTCTTCGCCCTAGAGTCCTCGCTCATCTCGCCGGATGCGCGCAAGGCGATCAAGGCGAAGGCTCTCGAAGAACAGTGGGGGCGTCCCGATACCGCCCTCGAGAATCCGGTAGCCAAGGCGGTCGGCATGCTCGGCCTGCTGCAGCGGCCCGTCACTGGTGCGGCCATGGGTGCGCTACGTGCGGCGCAAGAAGTCGCGCCGGCGCAGCTAGAGCCCGAGGGGCAGCAGAGCGGGACGAAGATGCTGGGCGTGAACCCGCGCGACCTGGTCCAGAAGATGCTTGCGGGCGAGACACACCTCCTGGCGGGAGCTGTGGAGGGAGCAAAGCGCGAGGCCCTAGACACGCTGGCTGGCGGCCTCGAGACGGCGTACACACCGGCGCACACGTTTGAGAACGTGCGAAAGCTCTATGAAGAGCCCGCCATGCAGCAGGCTCTGGCGTGGGGCAAGGAGCAGCAGGCCGCGGGTGTGCAGGTCACCAAGAGGGACATCTACGCCAAGCAGGACGACTTGATCTACGAGTTGGCATCCAAGAACAAGGAAGTCCTGCCCTCCTTCTTGGAGCACCCCCTCATTGCCGGGGCGGCCACCGAAATTCTTACGCCGACCCTTCCCGTGGGTGCAGGTATCAAGGCCCTGCGTATCCCTGGCACCGCTGCGGCGTACGGCCGGGGGGTTCGCGCCATCAAGGCGGCTGTGCCCAAGAGCGAGGCCCAGAGGCTCGCCTATGTGGCCGAAGCCTGGCGCGCCCCAGCGGAAGTTGCTGGCGCCATGCATGTCAAGAAGGACATGGGCAAGGTCATCGAGAGCGCGGTGGCTGGCATGGCCGAGCAGCACCTTCCGGCTTTGCGGAAGGCGTCGCAGAACCCGGCTGACGCCGAGCAGCTGATGAAGGCGCTTGAGGGCTCGCTTGTGGCAGGCGGAGATGTGGCCGCCCAACGCGATGCCCTGCCCGAGGCTCTTCGGGCCGCGTTCGACGCGGGAGACGAGATTCGTGAAAAGGGCAAGGGCCTCACAATCGAGCTGGGCATCGGCAACCGCTTCGATGAGGCGACAGGGCAGGCCGTGCCGTTCCAGCCGCGAGAGCATTACGTGCCCGAGCTGGTGCAAATCGACGGGCAGTTGGCGCCTGGCGAGGCGGAGCAATCTGCCCTGACGCAGTCCTTGCGCTCCAAAGTCGATCCGGCGTTCGCCAAGCAGAAGACGGGCGGCAACGCCCTGCGTGACCCGCATAAGCAGTTCGAGGCCTACCTGGGGCAGCTGAATCGCGCGGCCCGTCCGGCCAAGGAGATCCAGGAGCTGAGCGCCTACGCCGAGCGCAAGGGCCTGCAGGTATCGACGGAGGCCACGCCCGACGCAGCAGAGGCGGCAC
>CAYGBB010000361.1:0-2547 GCA_964347985.1 uncultured Moraxellaceae bacterium | reverse complement strand
GTGTATCGCATGCTGGGTGCAAATGGCGAGATTCTCTATGTGGGCAAGGCCCGCAGTCTTAAAAACAGGGTTAGCTCCTATTTCCAGAAAAATATCGAGAGCCCGAAAACGCGTGCACTGGTCGAACGTATTCGAGATATCGAGGTTACGTTGACAGCGTCTGAAACAGAGGCATTGCTTCTGGAACAAACGCTCATAAAAGAGTTGAAGCCGCCCTACAATATTCTTCTGCGTGATGATAAGTCCTATCCTTTTCTGTTTGTTTCAGAGGGCGAAGATTATCCCCGTATCGGATTTCATCGGGGGCCAAAGAAGCAGAAAGGTCGCTATTTTGGGCCTTATCCGGGGTCGCAAGCGGTTCGTGAAAGCTTGCAGTTACTGCAAAAACTTTTTCAGGTAAGGCAGTGTGAGGATACTTTTTTCCGTAATCGGGAGCGCCCTTGCCTGCAGTACCAGATCAAGCGCTGCCGTGCTCCTTGTGTGAAGTTGCTGTCGCCGGAAGAGTATGCCGAAGATGTCCGGCATACCGTGCTGTTTCTCGAGGGCCGCAATGAAGAAGTCATGCAGGATCTGATGGTCCGCATGAATCAGGCAGCAGAGAAGCTTGATTTTGAGCTGGCCGTTATTTATCGCGATCAGTTGACGGCATTGCGCCGTGTTCAGGAGCAGCAGTTTGTTACGCGGGATGCGGGGAATGCTGATGTGATTGCGGTGGCCGCACAACCCGGTGGTGTCTGTGTGCAGATCCTGTTCGTGCGTGAAGGCCGTGTGCTGGGCAGCAAGGAATTCCACCCGAACATGTTCGGTGAGACTTCGCCGGCAGAGATTCTTTCCGAGTTTCTGCCTTCGTTCTACCTGCAGTCCGAGAACGGGCGCGATATTCCTGATGAGATCATCACCAGTGATGAGTTGCCGGATGCTGACGTGATTCACGAAGCGATCCGGGCGCTGCACGGGCGAGACGTGCGCATCAAGCACCGGGTGCGCGAAACGCGTCAGGCATGGCTGCAGCTGGCACGTCTGAACGCCGAGCAGGGCTTGTCGGCACGCCTTGCCAACCGCACGCACATGAATGCCCGTTTTGCAGCATTACAGCAGGCGGTGGGACGTACAGAGCCGATTACCCGTATGGAGTGCTTTGACATCAGTCACACCATGGGGGAAGCCACCGTGGCCTCATGTGTGGTGTTTGATGAGACCGGGCCGCGCAAAAGCGACTACCGGCTTTTCAATATCGAGGGTATTACCGGTGGCGATGATTACGCCGCCATGCATCAGGCCCTGACCCGACGTTACCAGCGCATGAAAACCGGGGAGGGGCGGCTGCCGGACATCCTTTTTATTGATGGCGGCAAGGGGCAGCTGGCACAGGCCATTGCTGTGCTGGCTGAGCTGGAGATACAGGGTGTTACCCTGATCGGGATTGCCAAGGGCGAGGGCCGCAAGCCGGGGCTGGAAACCCTGCATTTTGCCGATGGCGCGGATCTGCAGCTACAGGCCGATTCGCCGGCCTTGCACCTGATCCAGTATATTCGCGATGAGGCACACCGTTTTGCCATTACCGGGCACCGGGCGCGGCGTGGCAAGCAGCGCAAGCGTTCGGCACTGGAGGACATTCCTGGTGTCGGGCCCAAGAAGCGGCGAGACCTGATTCAGCACTTTGGGGGGCTACAGGAAGTTTTGCGGGCGAGTGCCAAGGATCTCGCGACTGTCCCCGGGATTGGCTTAACATTAGCGGAAACCATTTACGACGCCTTGCACAGTCATTGAGTGCTTAGCTGAAAGCGCATGTATCACATGTATCAACGGAGAAGCACCTGGTGTCGTCCCCTTTACTGAATATCCCCAACATTCTTACCTTGCTGCGAGTGGCCCTGATTCCGGTGCTGATCGTGCTGGCGTATCTCCCCTACGACTGGCGCTTTATTGTGTCTGCCGTGGTCTTTCTGGTGGCGGCCATAACCGACTGGCTGGATGGCTACCTTGCGCGCCGGCTGAACCAGTCCTCTGCTTTTGGCCGGTTTCTGGACCCGGTGGCTGACAAGCTCATGGTGGCGGCGGCGTTGGTCATTCTGGTGCAGTGGCATCATGAGCGGGTTCTGGTGGTGATCTCCGCCATCGTTATTGTGTCGCGTGAAATCACCACTTCGGCGCTGCGCGAGTGGATGGCTGAGCTCGGCAAGCGGGCCAGTGTGGCGGTATCGTTCATGGGCAAGTTGAAGACGACCATGCAGATGACGGCCATTACGGTGTTATTGCTGAATCACGAAGGCCTGAATCTTTATGTCGGTTTCCCCCTCCTGATTGTGGCGGCGGCCCTGACATTGTGGTCAATGCTGATCTATCTGAAGGCGGCGTGGCCGGATTTGCGTGATTCCTGAGCAGTTGAGCTGGCGAGGGTGTTTTCTCTGTTGACAGGGAAGGGGCCATCGGTACAATGCGCGCTCTCACCGATACGGTGTCGCGGGAATAGCTCAGTTGGTAGAGCACGACCTTGCCAAGGTCGTGCTCTACCAACTGAGCTATTCCCGCGACACCGTATCGGTG
>CAYGBB010000360.1:0-2549 GCA_964347985.1 uncultured Moraxellaceae bacterium | reverse complement strand
CCGCTCATGCACGTGGACACCACCTGGAAATTCCAGGAGATGATCAGGTTCCGTGACTACATGGCAAAGAAGCATGACTGGAACCTCATCGTGCACATTAACGAAGAGGGCGTGAAGGCCGGCATCAATCCGTTTACTTCCGGTTCGGCCAAGCACACCGATGTGATGAAGACCGAAGGTCTCAAGCAGGCACTGAACAAGTACAAGTTCGATGCCGCTTTTGGTGGTGCCCGTCGGGATGAGGAGAAGTCCCGCGCCAAGGAACGTGTCTATTCCTTCCGCGACAAGAACCATCGCTGGGATCCGAAGAACCAGCGCCCCGAGTTGTGGAATATCTACAACTCCAAGATCGACAAGGGCGAGAGCATCCGTGTGTTCCCGCTGTCCAACTGGACCGAGCTGGATATCTGGCAGTACATCTTCCTCGAGAACATCGAGATCGTGCCGTTGTATTTTGCCGCCGAGCGACCGGTGATCGAACGTGATGGCACGCTCATCATGATTGATGACGACCGCATCCTGCAGTACCTGACGGATGAGGAAAAAGCCCGTATCAAGACCATGAGCGTGCGTTTCCGTACCCTGGGGTGCTACCCGCTAACCGGCGCCGTTGAATCTTCGGCGAAAACACTGCCGGAAGTCATCCAGGAAATGCTGCTGACCAAAACCTCCGAACGCCAGGGCCGTGTGATTGATCACGACTCGTCCGGCTCGATGGAGAAGAAAAAAATGGAGGGGTATTTCTAATGTCGCACCAGTCCGATCTGATTGCCGACGACATCCTCGGTTATCTCAAGCAGCACGAGAACAAGGACATGCTGCGCTTTATCACCTGTGGCAATGTCGATGACGGCAAGTCCACACTGATTGGCCGCTTGCTGCATGATTCCAAGCTGATTTTTGAAGACCAGCTGGCCGCCATCCAGAAAGACTCGCAGAAGTACAATACCACTGACCAGGAAATCGACCTGGCGCTGCTGGTAGATGGCCTGCAGGCCGAGCGCGAGCAGGGCATCACCATTGATGTGGCTTACCGGTATTTCTCCACGGAAAAGCGCAAGTTCATCATTGCCGACTGCCCGGGTCACGAGCAGTACACCCGCAACATGGCGACCGGTGCTTCTACCAGCAACCTGGCCATTATCCTGATTGATGCGCGCTATGGCGTGCAGACACAGACGCGTCGCCACAGCTATATCGTTAGCCTGCTCGGTATTCGTCACGTGATTGTGGCCGTGAACAAGATGGATATCGTCGATTTCGACGAGGCCGTGTTCAACAACATCCGTCAGCAGTACCTTGATTTTGCGGACGAACTGCACATTCCGGATATCCGCTTTGTGCCAATGTCTGCGCTGCGTGGCGACAATGTGGTTACCCGCAGTGAAAAGATGCCGTGGTATAGCGGCGAAACACTGATGGAAACGCTGGAAAGTGTGCAGATCACTCACGATGTCACGCTGGATGCTTTCCGCTTGCCCGTGCAGTTCGTGAATCGCCCCAATCTCGACTTCCGTGGTTTTTGCGGAACCGTGGCCTCGGGTGAAGTTCGCAAGGGCGACACCATTACTGCACTGCCCTCCGGAAAGTCGGCGGTCGTGAAGAGCGTACTGACGCCTGCCGGCGAGGAAAATATAGGCTTTGTGGGTCAGGCCATCACTGTCACGCTTGACCGTGAAATTGATATTTCCCGTGGTGACATGATTGTGCGCGCTGATGAATCGCTGCCCAATGTCTCGCAGGCATTTGATGCCTACATGGTATGGATGAACGATAATCCGCTGGTGGCCGGCAAGGAGTATGCCTTCAAGCTTGGCGGCAAGACCGTGTTCGGTCGTATCGAGAAAGTCCTGCATCGCATCGAGATCAACACTTTCGATCACCTTCCTGCAGATCAGCTCGGCCTGAATGAAATCGGCCTGTGCCGCGTGGTGGTGAATGCCCCGGTGGTATTCGATGCCTATCGTATCTGCCGTGGTACCGGCAGCCTGATCGTGATTGACCGGCTGAGCAATGCTACGGCGGGTGCCGGCATGATTGCTGCTGCTGCGCAGGCGGACCTCGAGTTGCAGCGTGCACATGTGGAAACGCTGTTGCTGGGTATTTCCGAGCAGGATCTGCATGCGTTTGTCACGGCGCACTACCCGCATTGGGAAGTGAAGCCACTGAAGTAAGGACACAAAGATTGAGTGCGAGTAGTGGTTCTGAGATAAAAAAAACCGGCTTCTGCCGGTTATTTTTATGGCCTTCAGGCACAAAATCTTCTTGATTGCTGCCCGGACAGGACTCAAGGCTGTGGCAGCCGGATAATCCATCCCAGCAAACATAAATGATATAGTTCTGCCATGCACTACTAGTCTGCCATTGGCATGGTGGGGGGATATTATGGAAGACCTTGTAAACATTCCTCGCCGGATTTTGCGTCATTGGCGTAGCGAGGAGTCGCATCACGGGCAGATTGCCCGCAGCTTCCTGATTATCTCCCTGTTTGTACTGTTGGCAAAAGTAGCAGGTGCTGCCAAGGAGATTGCCATAGCCTGGCGCTATGG
>CAYGBB010000359.1:0-2553 GCA_964347985.1 uncultured Moraxellaceae bacterium | reverse complement strand
ACCTTGGTATTCCTGATGCCTTTATCGAGCACGCCAGCCCGGCTGAAATGCTGGCCGAATGCGGCCTGGATGCCGCCGGCATCGAGCACGCCATCCGCCAGCGCCTGCTGGCATGAATTCTTCGGGATTAACAGCTTGCCCAAAAAAAGCGGGCCATGCCTGTTCCTGCACGCTTACGGAAATTCCCGCGTCCTGGTGAATCGCATGCTGTTTGGGGGGAGTGTTTTTGCAGGAGCGGCGTCAGTCCTGAAAGAAGCGCCTTTGGGGATAACGATCACACGGATTTGCAAAAACGGGAAATTCATTTCTTGTCGAACACATGCCCCATCTTGCCCTGTTTGGTATCAAGATAATGTTCGTTATGCGGATTGCGACCCGTCATCAGGGGCACTCGCTCAATCACCCTGATGCCATGCGCTTCCAGCGCGGCCACCTTGCGCGGATTATTCGTCATCAGCCGCACGGATTTCACCGCAAGATGCGCCAGCATGTCCTCGCACATGGAGTACTCGCGCAGATCGGGGGCAAAGCCGAGCTGCTCATTGGCTTCCACGGTATCGGCACCTGCATCCTGCAAGTGATAGGCACGGATTTTATTGAGCAGACCGATGCCGCGGCCTTCCTGACGCAGATACAGAATCACGCCGCGCCCGGCCGCCGCCACTTTCTGCATGGCGGCCTCCAGTTGCGGGCCGCAGTCGCAGCGCAGGCTGCCGAAGCCATCACCCGTCAAACACTCGGAATGCACACGCATGAGCACCGGCGCGCCATCCGCCACATCCCCCATGACCAGCGCGATGTGTTCCTTGCCCGTATCGGGCTCTTCAAAACCATGGATGGTGAAGGTGCCAAAACGCGTAGGCAGAAGGGATGAGGCAACAAAAGCGACGGGCACGGACGGCTCCGGGAATCAGGGGGTGGGGATTGTAGCAAGCGGCCGGTTGTGCCGCGACCGGCACGGCCGCACCTTCATCGCGCGGTGATTTTCAGGCGATTCTGCTCATGCAGCAGGTTCACGCGACCCAGAAAGGTCATGCCGAGCAGAATGGGACTGATACGTGGTGCTTCACGCACGGTCGCCCGTACGTTCTTCACCACAATCGGGCCAATCTGCACGGAATCCAGTTGTACTCCCCAGGCCTGCACCACGCCACCCGCCGTGGCGCTTCTGCCTTGCTGCCCCAGCAGCTTGTAATCAATGCCCAGGGCGCGCGCGTCCTCGGCCGTCATGGAGACGGTATTCGCCCCCGTATCCACCAGAAACTCCACAACGCGGCCATTGATCTGGCCATTGGTGATGAACTGGCCATTGCCATTCATCACGATCTCCACACTCGCATCGCTCTCATGAGCGGCAATGCCACCCGTGTCCATGCCCATGCCGAGCCGCACTTCACGGCCATTCATGTTCAGCACGGCTTCCTGCGCGGCAATGCCCAGCAGGGTGATGCCTTCACGGGTTTCGCCCTGCGCGACGATGTATTGCGCGCCATTGATACGCAGCACTGCTTTGCCACCAAGCAGGCCGAGCACCATCACGTGCGGATCTTTCACGGGATATTTTGGCGTGGCCACGGCACTGCTGCCCAGCAGCAACAGGCCCGACAACACCATGATACCGCCGGTTTTCCGCAGTCTTTGAAGTGCTGATTGGGTCACGGCGGTCTCGGTGGTCATATCCATATTCCGCGCAAAAACCACAGCAGCAGCGCGGTCAGCGCCCCCGCCACCACATCATCCAGCATGATGCCGAGGCCGCCCTGCAGCTTTCTGTCGAGATAACCAATCGGCCAGGGCTTGGCAATATCCAGCAGGCGGAACAGGGCAAAACCACCGACCAGGCTCACTGCACTGCGCCAGTCCTGATACCACGCCGGTGCCAGCACCAGCGGTGTCAGGCCTATCCATTGTCCGGCAAACTCATCCCAGACAATGCGGCCATCATCATGCACGCCGAGGGCGTCTGCCGCATGCGTGCAGATCAGGATGCCAAAGCCAGTGGCGGCGGCCACAAACAGCAGATAGGCCGGCAGGGGCAGGAGGGCCAACAAGGGAAACAGCAGCACTGCCGTCAGTGAGCCAAACGTGCCTGGTGCCCCGGGAGCAAGACCGCTGCCAAAACCGAAGGCCAGCAATTGCAGGGGGTCACGCAGATCAGGTTTGTTCATCGTCGCCTCGTTCATCGCCGCTGTTTTTTAGGGGAGCGGCTTTGGCCGCGATAACTTGCTGGTACCACGTTCCCGCCCGGCAACCTGGAAATGCTGATACCCGGCCAGCGGCAGGTCCATTGCGCGGCCATCCCGCAAGAGCACCAGCCCTGTTGCCGCCGTCACTCTGCCGATGAGGGTGCACGCCGGGGATAATGCGGCGATTTTGTCCCGTGCCGCCACGGGCGCGGTAAACAGCAGCTCGTAATCATCGCCACTGGTGAGTGCCAGAATGTCGGCGCAGGCCACATCGGTTTCCATCAGGGCAGGACTGCGCGGCAGCCAGTCCAGTTGCAACTCGGCACCGACACCGGAGGCCTGCAATAAATGCCCGAGCTCCTGAGCC